>NZ_JAALEB010000425.1:0-1587 GCF_014145165.1 Dietzia sp. Cai40
GGAGGCCCCGGGAGGCCCCGGGAGGGACGCCCGGGCCGTCAGTCGACGGGCGGTGCGGCGGGCAGACGCACGACCTGGCCGGCGTAGGACAGCCCCGCGCCGAAGCCGATGCACAGCGCGACCTGACCGGGCTGGGCCTCGCCGTCGCGCAGCATGGCCTCCATCGCCAGCGGGATCGAGGCGGCGGAGGTGTTGCCGGTCTGCTCGATGTCGTTGGCGATAGCCACCGAGTCGGGGAGTCCGAGGTGCTTGGCCATGGCCGAGTTGATGCGCCCGTTGGCCTGGTGGGGGATGAACGCCTGGATCTGCTCGGCGGTCACGCCCGCGGTCTCCAGCGTCTGCGCGCACACCTTGGATACCTGCACGGCGGCCCAGCGGAACACCTTGGAGCCGTCCATGACCAGGTAGGGCTGGAGCACCGCCTCCTCGCGCGCGGCGGCCGCGGAGGCATCGACCTCGTCCACGTACTGCTTGAAGTCCTTGGTCTGGCGGATGGCGTCGCCCTTCTCGCCGTCGGACCCCCACACCACCGGGCTGACGTCATTGGTCTCCGACGGGCCCACCACCACGGCGCCCGCGCCGTCGCCGAAGATGAAGGCGGTGTTGCGGTCGGAGAAGTCGATGCCGTCAGTCATCTTCTCCACGCCCACCACCACGACGTACCGGGCGCCGCCGCCGCGGATCATGGTGGTGGCCACGGCCAGGCCGTAGCCGAACCCCGCGCAGCCGGCGGTCAGGTCGAACGCGGCGATGCCGTTGCGGCCGAGATCGGTGGCCACCTGCGGAGCCGCGTGCGGCACCTGCGTCCAGTTGGTGGAGGTGCACACGATCACCGCGTCGATGAGCTCCGGATCGATGCCGGCGGAGGCCACGGCCTTCTTGGCGGCCTCGCTCGACATGGAGACGATCGTCTCGTCCGGCTCCGCCACGCGGCGGTTGAGGATCCCAGAGCGCTCGTAGATCCACTCGGAGCTCGAGTCAATCGTCTCGCAGATCTCCTCGTTGCTCACCACGCGACGTGGACGGTAGGCGCCGATGCCCAGGAGGGTCGTGCCGGGCGCGCCCTCGCTGGTCGCGATGGTCACGGTGTCGTTGGAATCCGCCATTGCAGATGGTGCTCCTCGTCGGTGTGCTGTTCGTGCGGTTCGTGGTCGGCGCACGGCTGGTGCTCCCCGACACAGTACTGCTGTCTCGGTGGACATCGTCGCACCCGACGTCGATGTTTCGTCGCCGATCGGCCGCCACCCTCGGGTCAGTCCGTGACCAGGCCCTCGAGCCATCCGCGCCAGCGCTCGGAGTCCCAGGTGGGCTCCACGCCGTCGACCGCGGCGGCACCGAGCGGTGCGCCCGACCCGCCCGGGACGTCCACGTACTCGTACACGCGGACGGCGACCGCGGCGCTGCTCGTCGCGTCCTCGGGCGTGTCCCCGGCCGGGAAGACGTAGAGCTCGATCACGCCGTCGACGGGCGCGGAGAGGACGATCAACGCGGAGGCCTCCGACTCCGTCGCCACGATTCCCCCGACCTCGCCGGCCCGGGCGACCTCGCCGGACCTGGCGACCGCACCGGCCCCGGCCGCGGGGGCCA
>NZ_JAALEB010000426.1:0-3191 GCF_014145165.1 Dietzia sp. Cai40
GGCCGCCGAGCGCGCCGCCGAGGACGCGGAGACCGCCGCCGAGGCGGCCGCGGACGGCGCGGACGACGAGCACCGCGAGTCGGTCGTCGCCCGGCTGACCAAGCGACTGACCGACTTCGTCCGTACCCACGAGGACGCGGAGGACCTCGACGAGAACACGTACCTGCATAATGAGGACGTGGACGGCGATCCGGAGAGCACGGGCGATGCCCGCGAGGCGGCGGACACCCTCCGCCGCCGGAGCCGCATCCTGCGCCTGACCCGCCCCACCCGGGACCTGTCCGCCCCGGAACTCACCCCCGACCACACCTAGCACCGAGTATCCACCCGCAAAGAAGGAGCCTTCCATGCCGGAAGCCGTGATCGTCTCGTACGCCCGCTCGCCCATCGGGCGCGCCAACAAGGGATCCCTCGTGGGTATCCGCTCGGATGACCTCGCCGCGCAGATGGTGACAGCGGCCCTCGCCAAGGTCCCGTCGCTCGACCCCACCCAGATCGACGACCTCATGCTGGGCTGCGGCCTGCCGGGCGGCGAGCAGGGCTTCAACATGGGCCGTGTCGTCTCCGTGCTCGCCGGCCTGGACACCGTCCCCGGCACCACGGTCAACCGCTACTGCTCCTCCTCGCTGCAGACCACCCGCATGGCGCTGCACGCGATCAAGGCCGGCGAGGGTGACGTGTTCATCTCCGCCGGTGTCGAGACCGTGACCAACTTCGCCAAGGGCACCTCCGACCACTGGCCGGACACCCACAACCCGCTCTTCGCCGACGCCGAGGCCCGCACCGGCACGCGCGCCGAGGGTGGCGCCGAGACGTGGACCGACCCCCGCGAGAACGGCCTGCTGCCGGACGTCTACATCCCGATGGGCCAGACCGCCGAGAACGTCGCGCAGATGACCGGCATCACCCGCGAGGAGCAGGATCACTGGGGCGTGCGCTCGCAGAACCGCGCTGTCGACGCGGTCGAGAACGGCCACTTCGCCAACGAGATCACCCCTGTCACCATGCCCGACGGCACCGTGGTCTCCACCGACGACGGCCCGCGGCCCGGCACCACCTACGAGAAGATCTCGCAGCTCAAGCCGGTCTTCCGCCCCGACGGCACCATCGCCGCCGGCAACTGCTGCCCGCTCAACGACGGCGCCGCCGCCCTGGTGATCATGTCCGACACCAAGGCCAAGGAGCTCGGCCTCACGCCGCTCGCCCGCGTGGTGTCCACCGGCGTCTCGGGCCTGTCCCCCGAGATCATGGGCCTCGGCCCGATCCAGGCCGTCAAGAACGCCCTGAAGATCGCCGGCAAGTCGGTGTCCGACATCGACCTGTTCGAGATCAACGAGGCGTTCGCCGTCCAGGTCCTCGGCTCCGCCCGTGAGCTCGGGATCGAGGAGGACAAGCTCAACATCAACGGTGGCGCCATCGCGCTCGGCCACCCGTTCGGCATGACCGGCGCCCGCATCACCGCCTCGCTCATCAACAACCTGCAGGCCGCGGACAAGCAGTTCGGCGTCGAGACCATGTGCGTCGGCGGCGGCCAGGGCATGGCGATGGTGCTCGAGCGCCTGAGCTGATCCCCGCCCGCCCGGCCTGATCGCGCGCGCCCCGCGTCCCGGCGTCGACCCAGCGTCGAAAAGAGCGTTCCGAACCCGTTTCCCCAGGAGACGGTGTTCGGAACGCTCTTTTCGTTGCGCCCTCGACCGTCAGATTGTCCGCCATCCGCTCGCCCCGCCGAGTGGTCGCAAATGCGCGTATTCCGATTCCGCATCCTGGGAGAACGTGAGCATGTGTGACCTCTCGGCGAGAAGCCGAGCCCGCCACGCTCCTCCGAAATAGCGGCTGCCCCGACCCCTGGTTGGGGTCGGGGCAGCAGGGCCGGCTCGCCGGTTCGCCGCAGCAGCCAGGGCCACCGACGGCGGCGCTACCGCTCGCGCTGATCAGTCGCGGAAGTAGCTCATCAGACGCAGGATCTCGATGTACAGCCAGACCAGGGTGACGGTCAGGCCGAGCGCGACGCCCCACGACATCTTGTTGGGGGCACCGGCGCGCACGAGGCGATCGGCGTTGTCGAAGTCCAGCAGGAAGCTGAACGCGGCCAGGCCGATGCACAGGAGGCAGAAGGCGATCGCGATCGGGCCGCCGTCGTACAGCGGGTTGGAGCCACCGGTGAAGAAGCTCAGCAGGATACTACCGAGCGCCGCGAACAGCACGCCCACGATGGCGGCGGTGAGGAACCGCGTGAACTTGGGGGTCACGCGCACGGCGCCGGTCTTGTAGACGAACAGCATGCCCACGAACACACCGATGGTGCCGAGGATCGCCGCGCCGACGGCACCCAGGACGCCACCGCCCTGCAGATCAGCGGTGAACAGGTAGGTGGCAGCGCCCACGAAGAGCCCCTGCAGGCCGCCGTAGACCAGGGTGACGGGGGCCGAGTCCATCTTGCGGCCGAACGTGGCGACGAGCACCACGACGAGACCGCCGATACCGCCGATGAGCAGCAGCGGGAACAGCAGACCGGGGTTGATGCTGATCATGTAGAACGCGATCACGCCCACGATGCTGAGCAGACCCAGGGTGGTGGCGGTCTTGCTGACGACGTCGTCGATCGTCATGGGCCGCGTGTCCGTGTCGAACTGCGGATGGGCCTGGGGGGCGCCGTACCCGGGCTGGGCACCGAAACCCTGCTGGCCGTACTGGCCCTGCTGGAAGCCCGCGCGTCCGGCACCACCGAGGTGGGTGGCGCCACGCGCGCTGTCCTGGGACAGGGAACTGAAGACCGGATTGCTGCTCGTGCGCATCGAGGTCCCTTCGGATTGTCGGGGAAGGTCGTTGATCGAGAGTCCCCGCCGGGTCACCGACGAATCACTCGTACTGGTCAACGCGCGGGCCCACCTGAGTGTTCCCCGCGTCGACCCCCATCCTGCCCGACCGGTCGGACGTCCCGCGCACCAACCCTTTAGCGATATGTCGTTGACACTCTTTGGGATGTCGCGAATACTCTATGGCAGGCGGGCGCCGATGGGGCGCCCAGGACATTGGGAGTCGGCGATGCACAGCGACGACGCACACGAACCGGGTGACTTCGGCCCCCCGGACACACGGAGCCGGGGCGGACACCCGCGGCGTGGCGGCCGCCCCGGCCGCCCGCGTGGACACCACAGGGGCCGTCGCCACGAGCACGGCGGAGGCGCGGG
>NZ_JAALEB010000427.1:0-2059 GCF_014145165.1 Dietzia sp. Cai40
ACTTGACCGCCCGGCAGGCGCGCCACGCGAACAGCAGGTCGCGCAGGGTCGCCTCGTCGGCGTCGTCGCCGCACGCCTTGGTCCACCCCGCGGTCACGTCGCCGTCGGCGTCCAACGAATCGCGCTGCTGCACCAGCACGCCGCCGGAGATCTGCTTGCGCTCGAGCTCCCCCTGCGCCGGCGGGTTCGCCTCGAGGATCCGGATGTTCTTCTTCCGCTGCAGGATCTCCACGGCACCGTCCGCGTAGGAGGGCGCGATGATCACCTCGGTGAAGATCTCGGCCACCTGCTCGGCCATCTCCAGGGTCACCTCGCGGTTGGCGGCGATCACCCCGCCGAACGCGCTGACGGGGTCGCACTCGTGGGCGGCGCGGTGGGCCGCGGCGATGTCGGCGTCGATCGCGATGCCGCACGGGTTCGCGTGCTTGATGATCGCCACGCACGGCTCGGCGTGGTCGAACGCGGACCGCCAGGCGGCGTCGCCGTCGACGTAGTTGTTGTAGCTCATCTCCTTGCCGTGCAGCTGCTCGGCCTGAGCGAGTCCGGGGGCCGCGGCGGAGTCCGTGTAGAGGGCGGCGCCCTGGTGCGGGTTCTCTCCGTAGCGCAGGGTGGCGGCCAGGTCGAGACTCTGCCCCTGCCACACCGGAAAGCTCTCGTCCCCGTCCCCCGCGGGGGTCGCGGTCTGCTCCGTCATCCAGGTGGCCACCGCGACGTCGTAGGCACCGGTGTGGCGGAAGGCGGCGGCGGCGAGCCGACGGCGCTCCTCCAGCGGGAATCCGCCCGCGGCCACCGCGTCCAGGGCCTCGCCGTACCCGGCCGGGTCCACCAGCACCGCGACCGACGGGTGGTTCTTGGCCGCCGCCCGGACCATGGACGGACCACCGATGTCGATCTGCTCCACGCACGCGTCGAAGTCCGCGCCGGAGGCGACGGTGTCTGTGAAGGGATAGAGATTGACGACGACGAGCTCGAACGGACGCACACCGAGTTCCGCGACCTGCTCGAGGTGTTCCGGCTTGCGCGTGTCGGCCAGGATGCCCGCGTGCACCCGCGGGTGCAGGGTCTTCACCCGGCCCTCCAGGCATTCGGGGAACCCGGTCAGGTCCTCGACGGGCGTCACCGCGACCCCCGCGGCCGCGATGCGCTGGGCGGTGGAACCGGTTGACACGATCTCGACGTCGGCGGCCGCCAGACCCCGCGCGAGATCCTCGAGTCCGGTCTTGTCGTAGACGCTGATGAGCGCACGGCGGACGGGCCTGCGGGAGTCGGTCACGATAGGTGCACCTTTCGACCTTCGGTGTGGAGTCGGCCACGGGCGGCGGCCGCGAGGATGTCGACGAGCAGCTCGCGCTCGACGACCTTGATTCGTTCGTGGAGGGACGACTCGGTGTCGTCGGGGAGGACGTCGACCGCGCACTGGGCGATCACCGGGCCCGTGTCCACCCCGGCGTCGACCAGGTGGACGGTGCATCCCGTGACCCTCACCCCGTAGGCGAGCGCGTCCCGCACCGCGTGGGCGCCGGGGAAGGACGGCAGCAGGGCCGGATGGGTGTTGACCACGCGCCCGGCGAACTCACCGAGGAACGCCTCGCCGAGGATGCGCATGAAGCCCGCGGAGACGACCCAGTCCGGCGAGAACCCGCGCACCGCGTCCGTCAGCGCACGGTCCCAGGACGGGCGGTCGGGGTGATCGGCCGGACGGACGACCGCGGTGGGCAGTCCGGCGGCCCGGGCGCGGGTCACGGCCTCGCACTGGCGATCGGAGACCAGGCCGACCACCCGGTAGGGGCAGTCGGCCCCGTCGGACGAGTCCAGGACGCTCTGCGCGAGCGAGCCGGCACCGGAGGCCAGGAGTACGACCTGGCAGGGTGCTCCGGACTCGGCACTGACCACGTCCTACGCTCCTGCCCGTCGATCCACCTGCCCGCAGGATTCCCGGGCACGGGTCGCAGTCTAGTCGGAGGCCTTCGGGCTCTCGTCAGGGCTCTCCCCGGCCGTCTCGGCTTCGACTGACGCCGCGCCGTCCACCGCCGCGTCGTCCACCGCCGCGTCGTCCACC
>NZ_JAALEB010000428.1:0-1136 GCF_014145165.1 Dietzia sp. Cai40
CGCCGCTGCGCTCGGCGGTCAGGCTCACCCCCGCGATCATCGGCGACCTCTGGCGCGCGGCCCGGCGTGGGGAGCCCCGGTACGTCCCGCTGGTCGGGAAGCCGGGGGAGGCCGGTGCCATGACGAGCCCGGACGCCGACCCCGCGGTCGACCGCCTGGCGGCGGACTCCGGACTGGAGCGCGGCGACTTCCCCGAGTACGTCGCAGCCCGGATCCTGGTGCGGATCGGCTTCTATTCTCCGATCCGGCACGCGAGACGGATCGCGTGCCCCGTCCTGGTGCAGATCGCCACCCGGGACGCCATCACTCCCGCGGCGACCGCGCGCCGGGCCGCTCAGCGGATGCCGCGTGGCAGGTATCTGGAGTACCCGTGCGAGCACTTCGACCCCTACGTCGACCCGTACTTCGAGCAGATCGTGGCCGACCAACTCGAGTTCTGTCTCTCGCTGGCGGGTCCGGGCGCCTGATCGCGGTCCACGCCCTGGGAAGTCCGCTCGCGCCCGCCCGCCTAGACTGGGCGGCATGTCGTACCAGCCGCTCATCGCGCCGTCGATCCTGTCCGCCGACTTCGCCCGCCTGGACCGGGAGATCGAGCGGATCCCCGCCGCGGACTGGATCCACGTCGACGTGATGGACGGCCACTTCGTCCCCAACCTGTCCTTCGGCGCCCCGGTCGCGAAGGCGGTCGGCGAGGTCACCGACAAGCCGATGGACTGCCACCTGATGATCGAGGACCCGGCACGGTGGGTGGGGGACTACATCGACGCGGGTGCGGCCAGCATCACCTTCCACGTCGAGGCCACCGACGATCCGAGGGCCGTCGCGGACCTGCTGCACTCGCGCGGCTGCCGGGCCGGCATCTCCCTCAAGCCGGGCACGGCCGTGGAGCCGTACCTCGATCTGCTCGAGCACGTCGACCTGGTCCTGGTGATGAGCGTCGAGCCCGGGTTCGGGGGCCAGTCGTTCATGCCGGAGGTGCTCGACAAGGTCCGCACGCTGCGCGCGGAGATCGACCGGCGCGGGCTCGACGTGCTGATCCAGATCGACGGCGGCATCGACTCGCGCACCATCGGGGACGCCGCCTCCGCGGGCTGCGACGTCTTCGTCGCCGGATCCGCCGTCTACGGCGCGCCCGA
>NZ_JAALEB010000429.1:0-4628 GCF_014145165.1 Dietzia sp. Cai40
ATCATCGGATCCACCACCGCACCCCCCTGCGCCAATCGGACTCGCCACCATTCGAACGTGTGATCCACCTTATCGCCCGGGGCGGAACAGCACAAGTGTTCGATCCAGAATTGCCGGGCATGGCGCCCAGACCACCCGGTGATCACACGACAGCGGCGCCTCTCCACTGGAGGAGAGACGCCGCTGGTGGCACCGACCCCGTCGGGTCGCCGTGAGTGTGATCAGGCCGAAGCCGCTGGTCAGGCAGAGGCGCCCTTGGACTTGCCGGCCGACTTGAGGTCGTTGCACGCCTCGACGACCCGCTCGGACATCCCCTGCTCGGCCTTCTTGAGGTACGAGCGCGGGTCGTAGACCTTCTTGTTGCCGACCTCGCCGTCGATCTTCAGGACGCCGTCGTAGTTGGCGAACATCTGACCGGCGATCGGGCGGGTGAACGCGTACTGCGTGTCGGTGTCGACGTTCATCTTGATGACGCCGTAGCTCAGCGCCTCCTCGATCTCGCTCTTGGCCGAGCCCGAGCCGCCGTGGAAGACGAAGTCGAACGGCAGGTCACCCTCGTTGAGACCGAGCTTCTCCACCGCGACCTCCTGGCCCATCTTGAGCACCTCGGGACGCAGCACGACGTTGCCCGGCTTGTAGACGCCGTGGACGTTGCCGAACGTCGCGGCGAGCAGGTAGCGCTGCCCGGTGTTGCCGGCCCCGAGCGCGTCGATGGTCGCCTCGAAGTCCTCGCGGGAGGTGTAGAGCTTCTCGTTGATCTCGTTCTCGACACCGTCCTCCTCGCCGCCCACGACGCCGATCTCGATCTCGAGGATCTGGTTGGCGCTGGCCGTCTTCTCGAGGAGCTCCTTGGCGATCTCGAGGTTGCGGTCGAGCGGGGTGGCCGAGCCGTCCCACATGTGCGACTGGAACAGCGGGTTACGCCCGGCGTCCACGCGCTCCTGGGAGATCTGGATGAGCGGGCGCACGAAGGTGTCGAGCTTGTCCTCGGGGCAGTGGTCGGTGTGCAGCGCGACCAACACGTCATACTTCTCGGCCACGATGTGCGCGAACTCGGCCAGCGCGACCGCGCCCGTCACCATGTCCTTGACGTTCAGGCCGGACCCGAATTCCGCTCCACCCGTGGAGAACTGGATGATCCCGTCCGAGCCCGCGTCGGCGAATCCCTTGATGGCCGCGTTGATGGTCTCGGAGGAGGTGCAGTTGATCGCGGGGTAGGCGAAGCCCTCCTTGCGAGCCCGGTCGAGCATGTCCTTGTACTGCTCCGGGGTGGCGATAGGCATTGACGATCCTCCAGATTTCGGCACTGTGACTCATCCCATCCTACGAGGTACCGCGAGGTGGCGGGCCCCGGAGGACCAGCGGGGGCACGGTTTCAGCCGTTTCCCAGCAGAGCGGGTCTACGATTCCCGAGGTGAACACGCACCTGGTGGCCGAACAGGCCCAGCACGTCCTGGCGCTCGGTCCCGGATTCATGGACCCGGAGTTCTGGCTGTCCGGCGACGGACCGTTCGGCAACGCGATACTCCCGGCTCTCCTCGCCGTGGTCTTCGTCGAGTCCGGTCTGCTGTTCCCGTTCCTCCCGGGCGACTCACTGTTGTTCACCGCGGGGCTGCTCACCCAGCAGGACAACCCCTTCGCACCACTGTGGGTGGTGCTGGTGGCCGCCCCGATCGCGGCGTTCCTCGGCGACCAGGTGGGCTACTTCATCGGCAACCGGTGGGGCCACCACCTGCGGGAGCGGCCGGACGGGCGGATCTTCAAGCAGGTCTACATCCGCGAGGCCCACGAGTTCTTCGACAAGTGGGGGCCGGCCACGATCATCTTGTGCCGCTTCGTGCCGATCGTCCGCACCTACGCGCCGCTGGTGGCGGGCATGGCCGGGATGCGCTACCGCGTGTTCGTGCTGTTCAACATGGTGGGTGCGGTGTTGTGGGCCGCGGGGGTGACCGCACTCGGCGCATGGTTGGGGCAATTCGCGCTGATCAAGGAGCACATCGACCTGATCCTCATCGGGATCGTGCTGATCTCGGTCATACCGATGGCCGTCACCGCCGGGCCGAAGCTCGTCGACCGCATCCGCAACGGGCCCTCCGCCCCGGCGGCCTGAGCCGGGTCTCTACCGTGGTCGTCCGCCCCGCCAACGGAGGGCGGCGACCGTCGCCCCGACCACCAGGACCACACCGATCCCCTGAAGGCCCGGGGAGTCGTCCGCCCCGCCGAGGACGATCGCCACTCCCCCGAGGCCCACCACGCTCAGCACCCCGACGAGGACCAGGGCGAACCCCGCTGCGCTCCTCATTCCTCCACCCATTCCAGCAGGTCCCCGGGCTGACACTCAAGCACGCGACACATGGCCTCGAGCGTGCTGAACCGCACCGCCTTGGCACGCCCGTTCTTCAGCACCGCGACGTTCGCCGGCGTGAGTCCCACCCGCTCCGCGAACTCACCCACGCTCATCTTGCGCCTGGCGAGCTCTACGTCAATCCGCACAACGATCGGCATCACACCACCGTGTCCATCTCGAATCGCAACGAGGTGGCCTGCCGGAGGAGCGCCCGCATGACGACCATGAGCAGCGCCGCGACGGTGATGATGACGACGACGAGGAAGAGCAACAGCGGCAGTCCGGGATCGTTCGCGTTGACGCCCACGAGCACCAGGACGAGCACGAGCATCCCCCAGGCCGCGACGATCGCCCCGAGGATCACGTCGACCCAGATCAGTGACGCGTCGGTGAAGATGCGGTCGTCCTTGACCAGCGTGAGCAGCTTCCAGGTGGCCACCACCACGACCTGGATGCACAGCACCCAGTAGATCGACACCGCCGTCAGTGGCCACCGCAGGTGTGCGTCGCCCGGCGATGTCTCAGCCATGTGCGCGAACTGCCCGGGCAACGACATGGTCTGCAGCAGGAGCAGTACCGCGAACAGCACCACCAGGGACACCCGCAGCGGCAGGACCGCTCGTCTTTCGATCTCCATCTCACGACTATGGATGATTAACTATCGAAAATCAATAGATAGATGTTGCACCTCGGGTGGCACAGCCCAGGTTGGCCAGCCCAGGTCGGCCAGCCCAGGTCAGCACAGCTCAGGTCGGCGCAGCGTGCTCGCGGACCCACGCGTGCATCGCGATCCCCGCGGCCACGCCCGCGTTGATGGACCGGGTCGAGCCGAACTGGGCGATCGACACGGTCTTCGCCGCCCGTCGTCGCGCGTCGGCGCTGACCCCGGGACCTTCCTGACCGAACAGCAGCACACACTCGCGCGGGAGCCGGGCGGTCTCGAGCGGCTCGGCGCCGGGGAGGTTGTCGACGGCGACGACCGGCACCCCTGAAGATTCGGCCCAGTCCATCAGCGCGGCCACGTCCTCGTGATGGCGCAGGTGCTGGTAGCGGTCGGTGACCATCGCCCCGCGACGGTTCCAGCGACGTCGTCCCACGATGTGCACCTCCGCCGCGAGGAACGCGTTGGCCGTCCGGACCACGGTGCCGATGTTGGCGTCGTGACCGAAGTTCTCGATGGCCACGTGGAAGGGGTGCCGCCGGGTGTCGAGGTCGGCGACGATCGCTTCTCGCCGCCAGTACCGGTAGCGGTCGACCACGTTGCGGCGGTCGCCCGAGTCGAGCAGGTCCGGATCCCAGCGGTCGCCCGTGGGCCGCGGCTCACCGGGGCGCTCGAGCTCCCACGGTCCGACGCCCACGAGCCCATCGCCCCACTCGGTCGGCCCGGCGGCGGGATCCGCCGTCGCCACCTCGCGGTCGGCAGCGGGGCCGCTCACGAGGTGAGTCGTCGATTGACCAGCCTGATGACCCGCCCCGGCCCGATCTGGGACGCCAGGTACATCGCGGTGGCCTGCGTACCCACCGGCCGGTGGACCTCGCGACCGAGGGCG
Source organism: Dietzia sp. Cai40 (assembly GCF_014145165.1). Taxonomy (NCBI): domain Bacteria; kingdom Bacillati; phylum Actinomycetota; class Actinomycetes; order Mycobacteriales; family Dietziaceae; genus Dietzia; species Dietzia sp. Cai40. Next base: position 3,898 of record NZ_JAALEB010000429.1, read on the forward strand.
CCGCGGATCCGACCCAGCACCCCGGACGGGGTGCGCCGCGTCTGCTCGGCCAGCCCGAGGATCTCGCCGGCCACGTCGGCCTCGGTCAGGCGGACGCCCATGTTCCGCATCCCGGCGGTGTCGACGCCCTCGAGCATGCCGGTACCCACGTAGAGCGGCCACACCGAGCACACCCGGATGCCCTTCGGCCCCCATTCGAGGTCCAGCGCCTCGGTGAGGCCGCGGACGGCGAACTTGGTGGCCGAGTACACGGCCATCTCGGCCTGGCCGTAGATCGCCGACGCCGAACAGAGGTTGACCACGGTCGGGGCCGGGGCCCTCTCCAGGTATCCGAACGCCGCCCGGCAGCCGTACATCACGCCCTTGACGTTGACGTCCACCAGCGCGGAGTCCCGCTCGTAGCTCGCATCCGTGAACGGCATCCCGTACAGCAGCCCGGCATTGTTGACCAGGACGTCGAGCGCACCGCCGGAGCGGTCGGTCAACTCCGCCAGGGCGGACTCCCAGGCGGCCGGGTCCGTGACGTCCAATGCGCCGGTGACCACGCGGTCATCCCCCCGCGCCCACTCGCACGGTTCCAGGTCGAAGGCACCCACGAGGTAGCCGGCGTCGGCGAATCTGCGCGCGGTGGCCTCGCCGATCCCGCGACCGGCGCCGGTGATCAGGACCGTGCGGATCCCGGTTCCGCCCGGCGAGCCCGCGCCGGCGACGCTCACGCCGACCGCCCTGCC
>NZ_JAALEB010000042.1:0-1221 GCF_014145165.1 Dietzia sp. Cai40
CTTGGATTCAAATCGTCAATGCAACAGGGCGGCGTAGCGTTCGGCGGGAGTGTCGTAGTCGAGGGTTTTCCGGGGCCGGTTGTTCAATCTCTCCGCGATTCGGTGCAAGTCAGCCTGGGAGTAGCCGTTCATGCTTGTCTTCTTCGGAAAATACTGACGAAGCCAGCGATTGGTGTTCTCGTTGGTGCCGCGCTGCCAGGGCGAGTGTGGGTCGGCGAAGTACACGCTGATCCCGGTGCCGGCGGCGACGTCTTTGTGTCCGGCCAGCTCCATGCCGCGGTCCCACGTCAGGGAGCGAGACATCGTCTCCGGGAGCGCCGACAGCTCCCGGCACAGTCCTTCAGTAACAGAGGACGCATGGCGTGAGTCGACCTGGACTAAGCAGGTGTAGCGGCTGGAGCGTTCCACGACCGTGGCGATCTGGGACTGCTCCGATCCGATCATCAAATCGCCTTCCCAGTGACCTGGAACAGCGCGGTCCGCGACGTCGTCTGGACGGGCATCAATCGACACGGCGTCTTTGATCTGCGAGCGCCACTGGCCGGAGGTGGTGTTGCTGACCGCGCGACGAATCGGTCTGCCGGTGCGCAACTGCTTCTGTAACGACTTGTCCAGCACATTCCAGGATTGGATGTACAGCGACCGATAGATCGCCTCGTGCGAGATCAGCATCCGCGACCCGGCTGGGTACTGCTTCTTCAGCCGACCAGCGATCTGTTCCGGAGACCATTCCTCTTTCAGGCGTGCAGCGACGTAGCCTCGCAGTACAGGGTTCGTGGCCAGCTTGGGCTTCTGAGGACGCCGGGCCCGGCGCCAGGCGCGGTCGTCTGCGTCGATGGCGCGATAGCGCTCCCTACCCTCGTTCTGCCCGACTTCTCGGCTGATCGTTGACGCAGGCCGTCCCAGCTGGCGACCGATCTGGCGGTACGAGTCGCCCGCCGCCAGACCGCGGGAGATCTCCTCCCGATCGGACAGACTCAATGTCCCCGCCCGGCGCTTCTGCGGCGACTGATAGATCCCGCCCTTGGGCCGCAGGATCGAAAACACCGAACCCGGCGGCGAGTCGACCGATCGCGAGATCTCACTGATCGACGACCCCGCCTTCCACATATCCCAGACCCGCTGCCGTTCCTCCGGCGGCAGTCCGGGCCGGCCAATCTTAGCCATCGTCCACCTCCACCATAGATTGCTTGGTGTTGCGTTGACGGTTTGAGTCTAAGG
>NZ_JAALEB010000430.1:0-3109 GCF_014145165.1 Dietzia sp. Cai40
TCCGGGGCCACCGGCCCGGGTGACCACACCGAGGCCGCCCGACGAGGCGTGGAGTGCGTGAGACTGGCCCCGGGACGCGACGGGACCGACGACGACGAGGTGGCGGCCTCGATCGATCAGATCGCCTCCCGGTACGGCGGGATCGCCGTCCTCGCCCACTGCGCCGGCCCGCACGTGCCCATGGTCCACCTGTCCCGGACCAGCCCGGCCGAGCTGCGCGCCCAGCTGGACGCGGACGCCGCCGGGTTCTTCGCGATCGTGCACCCGGCGCTGCCGCATGTGCGCGCGGTGGGCGGCACCGTCGTCGTCGTCACCACCGCCGCCACCACCCGCTACCCGGTCCGGGACGGCCTGTCCGCGGTCCCCAAGAGCGCGGTCGAGCAGCTGGTGCGGGGCCTGGCGGCGGAGGAGGGCCGGTTCGGGGTCCGTGTGAACTGCGTGGGCCCGGGGATGCTCACCGACGGGATGTCCGAGAGGCTCATCTCCTCCGGCGACCTCGACGACCGCGCACTCGAGGTCACCCGCCGCAACATCCCGCTGCGACGGTTCGGGACCGCGGTGGACGTCGCCGAGGCCGTGGCGTTCCTCGCCTCCGACCGGGCGGGCTTCATCTCCGGCCAGAAACTCGACGTCGACGGTGGTTACGGCGTCTGAACGGCGGAGGCGACGGCGTCTGGACGACGGTGGTGACGGCGTCTGAATCCGATCCGGCGAGCGGGTCCGGTACAGTACCAACCAAGCACTTGCTAGGTAAGGAGATCCCCAGCTCATGACCGACGCACCCATCCCCCCGGTCCTCGGTGTCGACGACCTCGGCCCGGACACGCAGCCGGTCGCCTACGAGGTCACGGGCGGCACCGCCTACGTCACGCTCAACCGCCCCGACTTCCGCAACGCGCAGAACTCGGTCATGACGTACTCGCTGGACAACGCCTTCATCAGGGCCGTGGAGGACGACGCGGTCAAGGTGATCGTCCTGCGGGCCAACGGCAAGCACTTCTCGGCCGGCCACGACATCGGCACCACCGAGCGCGACCACCACGTGGAGTACCCCAACCGCGCCTCGATCTGGTGGGACCACACCACCCGCGGCGGCGGCGACCGGCGGCTGGCCCGCGAGACCGAGGTCTACGTCCAGATGTGTCGCCGCTGGCGCGAGATCCCCAAGCCGATGATCGCCCAGGTGCACGGCGCGTGCATCGCCGGCGGCCTGATGCTGGCGTGGATCTGCGACTTCATCGTGGCCTCCGACGACGCGTTCTTCTCCGACCCGGTGGTCAAGATGGGGATCCCCGGTGTCGAGTACTTCGCCCACGCCTTCGTCCTGGGCCCCCGCCGTGCCAAGGAGATCCTCTACACCGGTCGCAGATTCGGTGCGGCCGAGGCGCTGGACTGGGGCATGCTCAACCACGTCGTGCCGCGCGAGGAGCTGCAGGCGAAGGTCGACGAGATCGCCGGTGAGATCGCCGCAATGCCCGCCTTCGGCCTGACCCTGGCCAAGAAGGTCATCAATTCGAACGAGGACCAGATGGGCCTGCAGACCTCGCTGGACACGGCGTTCGGCTGGCACATGTTCGCCCACTCGGCCAACGCGGAGCCCGACGACACCGACTCGTTCTCCGCCTCCCTCGGCGGGATGGACGCGCGCTCGATGCGCGACAGCGCCAACACGGGTTCGACCGGCGGCCCCGCCCCGACCGGCGAGCGGAAGGGCTGACGCCGTGGATCTGGATCTGGACGCCTCGACACAGGAGTTCCGCCTCGAGGTGCGCGACTGGCTCGCCGAGAACGTGCCGTCCGAGCCGCTCCCACACATGGACACCCGCGAGGGCTTCGAGGCCCACCGCGAGTGGGAGCGCAAGATGGCCGACGCCCGCATGTCGGTCGTGTCGTGGCCCGAGGAGTTCGGCGGCCGCGACTGCGGACTGGTCAACTGGGTGGTCTTCGAGGAGGAGTACTTCCGCGCGGGCGCACCCCTGCGGGTGAGCCAGAACGGCATCTTCCTGCTCGCACCGACCCTGTTCGATCACGCGACCCCCGAGCAGTTGGCGCACATCATGCCGCGCATGGCCCGCGCCGACGACATCTGGGCGCAGGCCTGGTCCGAGCCGGAGGCGGGGTCCGACCTGGCGTCGCTGCGCTCGACGGCTACGCGTGTGGACGGCGGCTGGCTGCTCAGCGGCCAGAAGGTGTGGTCCACCCGCGCCTCGTTCGCCGACAAGGGTTTCGGGCTGTTCCGCACCGACCCGGACGAGCCCCGCCACAAGGGCCTGACCTACTTCATGTTCGACCTGCGGGCCGAGGGCGTCACCGTGCGTCCGATCGACCAGCTCGACGGCCTGCCCGGCTTCGCCGAGCTGTTCCTCGAGAACGTCTTCGTCGCGGATGATCCCGCCGACCCCGCCTCCTCCGGCGTGATCGGGGAGGTCAACCAGGGCTGGAAGGTGGCGATGTCCACCGCCAACAACGAGCGCGGCCTCTCCCTGCGCTCGCCCGGCCGGTTTCTCGCCACCACCGACCGACTGCTCGAGCTGTGGGGCTCCCACCGGGCGGACCTCGACGACCGCACCCGCGGCGCCCTCGCCGACCGGGTGGTCGACGCGTGGATCGGCTCGCGCGCCTACGAGCTGAGCACCTGGAACACGGTCACCACGCTCACCGGCGGCGCCAACCTGGGCTTCGAGTCCTCGATCAACAAGGTCTTCTGGTCGGACTGGGACATCGCCACCCACGAGACCGCCCTGGACCTGCTCGGCACGGCCGGCGAACTCGCCGGGGAGCAGTGGATGGACGGATACCTGTTCGCCCTCGCCGGGCCGATCTACGCCGGCACCAACGAGGTCCAGAAGAACATCATCGCCGAGCGCCTCCTCGGCCTTCCGCGCGGCTGACGGGACACGGAGCACCATGAGATTCGCACTCGACCCCGAGATCACCGACTTCGCGGCGAGCATCGACTCGCTGCTGACACGGTCCGACATGCCGTCGGTCATCCGCGCCTGGAGCGCGGGTGACACCGGCCCCGGCACCGCCGTGTGGGGCAGGGTCGCCGAGACCGGCGCCGCGGCCCTGCTCATCGACGAGGACGCCGGCGGGGCCGGGGCCACCG
>NZ_JAALEB010000431.1:0-3166 GCF_014145165.1 Dietzia sp. Cai40
CGGCGAGGACGGCGGCCCGGGTCGCACCGGTGTCGCCCCCGCGATAGCGCACGGTCGCGAGTCGATCCACGAGGGACTGGTCGCGCGAGGCACCGACGTCGGCGACCACGGCGAGCCCGGCGGCGACCCCCGCCTCGCGTTCGCGTCGTTCCCGCTCGGCGTGTGCCCGCTCGAGTTCCGCGCGCGCCAGATGGAGCTCCTCACCGAGCGCTCCGGCCTCCGCTGACAGCCTCGCCAGCTCCGCCAGGTCCTCACCGGGTGCGTCATCCGTCGAATCGACACCGGCCCGCGCGGTGCTCTGCCCCGGGCCCACCGTCTGCGCCGGACCCACCACCCGGGTGGGGTCCGCGGTCTGAGCCGACACCGTCACGACCCCGGAACTCAGTACGACGAGAGCGGCCGCGATGAGGGCGACCGGCCGGGCTCTGGGGGTCATGGGCAACTGTGACACTCTCGGATCGCTGTTCAGTGACGAGCGGAACGCGGCGGGGGCACCGTCAGACTCCGTTGCCGAGATGGTACAGACGACGAACCCCGCCGGTACCGGTTACGTGACCGGCGTTCGGCGGGGTTCGCGGACGTGCGTGGTGCGAGACGGCTCAGTAGTAGCGGGTCGCACCGTAGAACGGCATGGAGTCCACCGGCGCGTAGCTCACAGAGGTGCCGGAGTACGGGGCATGGACGACCTGGCCGTTGCCGGCGTAGATCCCCACGTGGCTGGCGCCGCTGTAGAAGGCGACGATGTCCCCGGGCTGCAGGTCGGCCTTGGAGACCTGGGTCCCGCCGCCGATCTGGGCCTGGCTGGTGCGCGGGATGGAGATTCCCGCCTCCTTGTACGCCCACGAGGTCAGACCGGAGCAGTCGAACGAGTTGGGGCCGGTGGCGCCCCAGACGTACGGCGAGCCGACGCGGGTGCTGGCGGCGTCGAGGATGCGCTGACCGGTGGAGATCTGCGGCGCCGGGGCGGCGAACTCGACGGGGGCCGCCTGTGCGGCGGCGGCCTGGGCGAGGCCGGCCGGGAGGGCGATGCCCTCAGGGAGATCGACGGTGACCTGTGCGGGCACACCGGGCAGACGCAGTTCGACGGGGACGTCGACGGTCACCGGTGCGGCGGCCGCGGTCCCGGCGCCGGCGATGGCGGCTCCGGCTGCGAGCAGTCCTGCGGTGGCGACACGGCGCCCGGTCGAGCTGGCCTTGATGCTGTGGGCTCCCACGAGAGTGATTTCCTCTTTCTTCCTGGACACCGACCGGGTTAGCTGACGGGTTCGGACACGGAAGTCTGTCCTACGCCCGGACCTCTCGGCCCTCGGGCGATTCACCCCAGTGGAACGTGGTTCCCCGGTGCACCGTGGTGGTGCTTTGGTGGTGACCCCGGCCCCCCACCGGCGGGCGGGTGATGACTTCCGAGGTCTCGAAAAGGTTACGAAACCATCTCGTCGAAGTCCAGTCCATCCGCTAGGCGGCCGTTTCCGACGCCATGATCTCGACGCTCGAGACCATTCCGAGCTCCATGAGCACCTCGATCGCCGAGCGCACCTCCGGCTCCAGGACGTACCCGCACGACTCCTCGGAAAGCGCGTCCACCTGGGGTTCTCCGGACAAGAGCACCGAGACGACGCAGTCCTCGCACCGGCGCGGGCGGGCCGGGCACCGTGAGCAGTCCATCGAGAACATGATCTACATCACACTCCGTCCTGGGCGTGTTGCCCATTCGTTACCGGGCCGCGATCTACGGCTCGAGGCCGACCGTAACGGCGGGGTACGACATCCCCCTCCGCGGCGGCGGGCCGCACCCGGCCTCCGCCACGACCGTCCGCCCCGCCACTGTCGGACCGGGTCGCTACCGTCGGCACCATGCCCACTCCCCCGACGCGAGAGCCGGTCCGCACGCCCGGGCCCCAGGGGGTCCAGGCGGCGTTCGACGAACTCGAACCGATGCTCTCCGAGGTGACGTTCGTCGTGGTCGACCTGGAGACCACCGGCACCCGACCGGGGACGGACGAGATCACCGAGATCGGCGCGGTCCGCGTACGGGGCGGCGAGGTCCGGGCTGAGCTGTCCACGTTCGTCGCCATCGACGGGGCCCTGCCGGGGCACATCAGCAGGCTCACCGGTATCGACCCCGGCAACCTCGTCGGGGCGCCCACCCTCGGAGAGGTGATGGCGACGTTCCTGGAGTTCTCCCGCGGCGCCGTCCTGGTCGCCCACAACGCCCGGTTCGACCTCGGTTTCCTCCGGGCGGCTGCCGTCTCCACCGACCATCAGTGGCCGGATCCCCCGTCGATCTGCACGCTCGCCCTGGCACGTCGGATTCTCCACCGTGGCGAGACCCGCGGACACCGTCTCGGTGAACTCGCCGCCCATCTGGGATCCACCGTCGAGCCCAACCACCGGGCGCTCCAGGACGCCCGCGCCACCGTCGACGTCCTCCACGCCCTGATCTCCAGGGTCGGGGACTGCGGGGTGGCCACCCTCACCGAGCTCCGGTCGTACGACGGCCGCCTCGCCCCCGAGGTACTGCGCCGCGCCGCGCTGACCGAAGCGCTCACCACCGGTCCCGGCGTCTACCTCTTCCGTGACGGGTCGGGGGGCGCCCTGTACGTGGGGTCATCCGTGTCGGTGCGGCGGAGGGCCCGTTCCTACTATTCCGGAGCCGACTCGCGCAGCAGGATGCGCACGATGGTCGGGCTGGCCGCGAGTGTCGAGTCGGTGCCCTGTGCGCACCTCCTGGAGGCGTGGACCGTCGAGGAGCGGCTCATCGATTCCCTGCAACCGCCGTACAACCGGCGCTCGCGGAGTCCCCGTCGCGGGTGGTGGCTCTCCCCACCCTCCGGGCGCGCGATCCGTGGACAGGTCACCCGCACACCGGAGCACCCGTCCGCCCTCGGCCCGTTCCGGAGATCCGAGGACGCCAGGTCGGCGTGGCTGGACCTCGTCGAGACCCTCGGTTCCCCGCCCGACGCGGAGGACTGGGAGGCGCTGGTCGCCGGCCGGAGCTCCGCGACCGTCAGGGCGATGGTCGACCAGATCGACGCGATCGCGGCGGGCGGAGCGTTCGAGCGCGCGGCCCGGTTGCGCGATCGCACGGCGACGCTCGTCCGGATCCTCACCCGGCAACAGGAGCTCGCCGCCACCGCCGGCCTGCCCGAGCTGGTCCTGGCCCAGC
>NZ_JAALEB010000432.1:0-3338 GCF_014145165.1 Dietzia sp. Cai40
GGCCACCCTGCCGATGCTCATGCCCGAGGGCACCCGCGTGGTGGTGTGCGACCCGGACAAGGTCCGACGCCGCGCCGCCGACCTGGCCTCCGCCGGTCGGGAGTTCCTCGAGGCCTCGTGGACCGCCGCGACCATGGGCGGCGACGCCCCCGTGGACAGCGAGACCCTGGACCTGTCGGGCTCGGGCTACCGCACCTTCTCCGCCGTCCGCTCCGAGGCCACCGCCGCCGGCGTGCCCTGGTGGCAGCTGGTCCCCCCGGGATTCCTCACCGACCCCGAGGACGGCCTGGTGGTGGACGCCCCCGCCGGCGACCCGCCCGCCCCGCGCGGCAAGGACTCCGAGATGCAGGCCATGTTCGCCCGGCTGCGGGCGCTCATGTCCTCCGGCGGCCGGGCCGCGGTGGTGGTCCCGGGCCACGGCACCGTCGACCGCGTCCTGGAACGCCTGTCCGAGGCGGAGGTCCCGGCCACCGCCGCCCCGGCGGGATCCGAGCCCGCCCCCGGCGTGGTGTCGGTCTACGAGGCGATCCTGCACGGGGGGTTCGCCCTGTCGGGGGACTCCGGGGAGCAGGGGGACCACCTCGTCGTCGTCTCCGAGACCGACCTCACCGGCAACCGACTCGGCGCCACCGCGCGCCCCAAGGCGCGCCACGCCAAGCGACGCAACCAGGTGGACCCGCTGGCGCTCAAGGCCGGCGACTGGGTGGTGCACGACCAGCACGGCATCGGCCGGTTCGTGGAGATGGTCGAGCGGCAGGTGCGCGGCGGGGACGGTTCGAGCCGCCGCGAATACGTGGTGATCGAGTACGCCCCCGGCAAACGCGGGGGCGCCGGCGACCGCCTGTTCGTGCCCATGGAGTCCCTCGGACAGCTGAGCCGCTACGTAGGCGGGGAGGCCCCGACGCTGAGCAAGATGGGCGGCGCCGACTGGCAGAACACCAAGCGCAAGGCCCGCAAGGCGGTTCGGGAGATCGCCACCGAGCTGGTGCAGCTCTACGCCAAGCGGCAGTCCGCCCCGGGCCGCGCGTTCGGCCCCGACACCCCCTGGCAGCGGGAGATGGAGGACGCGTTCCCGTTCACCGAGACCGTCGACCAGCTCACGGCGATCGAGGAGGTCAAGGGGGACATGGAGAAGACCGCCCCCATGGACCGCGTGGTGGTGGGCGACGTGGGCTACGGCAAGACCGAGGTGGCCGTGCGGGCGGCGTTCAAGGCCGTGCAGGACGGCACCCAGGTCGCGGTACTGGTGCCCACCACGCTGCTCGCGCAGCAGCACCAGGCGACCTTCGTCGAGCGCATGACCGGGTTCCCCGTGACCGTCAAGGGGCTCAGCCGGTTCACCTCCGACGCCGAGGCCAAGGAGGTACTCAAGGGGCTGGCCGACGGCACGGTGGACGTGGTGATCGGCACCCACCGGTTGCTGGCCACCGCGGTGCACTGGAAGAACCTCGGGCTGGTGGTGGTGGACGAGGAGCAGCGCTTCGGTGTGGAGCACAAGGAGCACATCACCTCGCTGCGCACCCACGTGGACGTGCTGACCATGTCCGCGACGCCCATCCCGAGGACGCTGGAGATGTCGCTGGCCGGGATCCGCGAAATGAGCCAGATCCTCACTCCGCCCGAGGAGCGGCTGCCCGTGCTCACATACGTCGGCGCGCACTCGGACAAGCACGTCGCCGCCGCCATCCGCCGCGAGCTGCTGCGCGAGGGGCAGGTGTTCTACGTGCACAACCGGGTGCGGACCATCGACGCCACCGCGGCGAAGATCCGCGACCTGGTGCCCGAGGCGCGCGTGGTGGTGGCCCACGGGCAGATGGGGGAGGAGCAGCTCGAGCAGACCGTCGGCGGGTTCTGGAACCGCGACTACGACGTGCTGGTGTGTACGACCATCGTCGAGACCGGCCTGGACATCTCCAACGCCAACACCCTGATCGTGGACCGCTCCGACCAGCTGGGTCTGTCGCAGATGCACCAGCTGCGCGGGCGCGTGGGCCGGTCCCGCGAGCGCGGCTACGCCTACTTCCTCTACGACCCGGAGAAGCCGCTCACCGAGACCGCGTACGACCGGCTGGCCACCATCGCCCAGAACAACGACCTGGGCGCGGGCATGGCCGTGGCCATGAAGGACCTCGAGCTGCGCGGCGCCGGCAACGTCCTGGGCGCCGAGCAGTCCGGCCACATCGCCGGCGTCGGCTTTGACCTCTACATCCGTCTGGTGGGCGAGGCCGTGGAGGCCTACCGCGCGATCGCCGACGGCGAGACCGTGGAGGTCGAGGAGGAGGTGGGCGAGATCCGCATCGAGCTGCCGGTCGACGCCTACATCCCGGTCGAGTACGTCGACGGCGACCGGCTACGGCTCGAGGCGTACCGCAAACTGTCCCAGGCGCGGGCGCCCGAGGACATCGACGCGGTGGTCGAGGAACTGGTGGACCGCTACGGACCCATGCCCGCCGAGGCCCGGCGCGTGGTGTCCGTGTCGCGACTGCGGCTCGTGTGCCAGAAGTACAAGGTGCGCGAGATCGTGCTGGCCGGCTCCCGCCTGCGCGTGGGCCCGCTCGATCTGCTCGACTCCCAGCAGATCCGGCTCAAGCGCATGTACCCGGCCGCGCAGTACCGGGCCACGCAGAAGACCGTGCTGCTCCCGCTGCCCAAGGCGGCAGGCGCGCGTGCCGGTGCGGGCGCGGAGAAGGCGCGCGACGACGAGATGCTGCAGTACGCCGCCGACTTCCTCACCGCCATGGCCGGGGATCCCGAGGGCTCGCACCCGGTGATCCAGCCGGAGTTGGTGTCGGTGTGAGTCCCGAGTCCGGTTCCGGCTCCGACCCCCATCGAAAAGAGCGTTCCGCACAGATCCACTCGGCCGATGTGTCCGAAACGCTCTTTTCGACGGGCTCGAGCTTGAGCGCGGGCGCGGGCGCGGGGGATCGGCTCGCCGAGGCCGTCGAGGTGATGGCCCGCATCCGGCGCGACGGCGAGTGGGAAGCCGCCCAGACCCACGCCTCGCTACTGCCGTACCTGCTGGAGGAGTCGTGGGAGCTGGTCGACGCCGTGGCCGACGGAGACCGCGATGAGTTGGTCTCCGAGCTCGGCGATCTTCTCCTGCAGGTGCTGTTCCACGCCGCGATCGGCGAGGAGCGGGCCGAGGGGGCGTTCGACATCCACGACGTGGCCGGCGCCCTTCTGGACAAGCTGCGCCGGCGTGCGCCCTACTGGTTCACCGCTGATGGCGCTGCCGGCCTCGACGCCGCAGAGCAGGACCGGCTCTGGCAGGAGGCCAAGGCCGCCGAACGTACCGGTCGCCCCCCGCGCGGGGTGGTCGACGGCATCCCGTGGGACAT
>NZ_JAALEB010000433.1:0-2292 GCF_014145165.1 Dietzia sp. Cai40
CTCGACCACTGCGCGGTCTCCGGGTTCCAGCCCCGCGAGCTGGGCCCCGGCCTCCAGCTCGACCGAGGCGGGCAGCGGCGGGGGTGAGAACGGGCTGGTCCACCAGGATTCGGAGGCCTCGTCGACGACCGCGGCCACCGCGTCGGCGGCTCCACCGGTGTAGTCCAGGATCCTTCGGGCCGCGGCCGCGGACGGTTCCCGCCCGGTGCGGGCTGCGGCCAGAGCCCGGATCTCGGAGTGGTCGAGTGCCCCGAGGTGCAGGATCTCGCGGGCGAGGGTGGAACACAGGTCCGCGGACGGCCCCTCCGAGGGGTTCCCTGCGGTGAGGACCAGGAGAACCGCACCGTCGACGGAGGTCTCGAGAGCCGATCCGAGTGCGCGGAGGGATCCTGGATCGGCGTGGTCGGCGTCGTCGATCACGATGACCGTCCCGGCGCCGGCGCCCCCGAGCGCGGCGTCGAGCTCGTCGACCACCCGGGACCCGGTCCGCTCGACCCCGGCCGGACCGGGCGTCTCGCCGTCACCCGGCGGGGCGACCGGGGGAAGTCGCCGGAGGATCCGGTCCGCGATCACCCACCGGACGTCGTGTTCCCACGGCAACGCCCTGGTCAGCACCGTGGTCACGCCGGTGGTTCCGGTGAGCAGGGTGTCGACGAGGTGACTCTTGCCCGCACCGTACGGGGCGGTCACCAGGACCACTGACGACCCGCGGTCCACCACCGCGCCGTGGAGCTCACGGAGTCGTTCCACGACGCGGTGGTGACCGTGGCGGGGGATGAGGGAGGGCATGGTGGTCATGACCTCAGCGTAGGTCGGCCGCCGGGGTCTCGATCCGTTCCCGAGAACCGTCGGACCTGCCGTCGGGACCGGCGCCGATGAGGGTGTCGGGGACCTGGGCGACCAGGCCCGGCGAGCGCGGGACGGCGAGGGTGATCACGGCCCCGACCAGGGCGACGCCCGCGAAGACGAGGAACGAGGTCTCCGCCTGGAGTCCCGCGGCGACGAGGAGGCCGCCGATGACCGGACCGAGGATTCCGCCCAGGCGCCCGAAACCCGCGCACCAGGCCACACCCGCCGCGCGGGAACCGGTCTCGTAGTAGTTCGAGACGAAGCCGTAGACGAGTACCTGGGTCCCGATGGTGCCCATGCCGGCAGCGGCGACGAGCAGGATCATCAGTGCGATCGGCGGGGAGAGGGTCACGGCGACCAGGGCGGACGTGGCCAGGAGGAAGGAGCAGGCCACGATCACGCGCGGGCCGTGTCGGTCGGCCAACCGCGATGCAGCCAGCCCGCCGGCGATGGCACCGCCGTTGAGGACCAACAGGAAGCCGAGGGAACTCTTTGCGTCGATGCCGTACGTCTCCATGATCGTCGGCAGCCACGTGTTCAGCCCGTAGGTGAGGAGGAGCCCGGCGAAACTCATGAACCCCAGCAGGAGGGAGCCGAGTCGATAGGCCGGGGTCAGCAGCCCGGCGAATCCGGTGGGCGACGCTGCGGCGGTACCCGCTGCGCCGGAGCCGTGAGAGCTCCCGGCGGGGGCGTCGATGAAGGCGTTGACCGGCAATCCGCGGGCGGTACACAGGGCGACGGCCTCGTCGGTGCGCCCCCGCGAGGAGAGCCAGCGCGGCGACTCGGGCAGGGCGTACCACGCGTAGGGCAGGACGATGACGAGGGGCAGTGCGCCGATGAGGAACAGTCCCCGCCAGCCGATGTGGTCGCGCAGCAGCATCGCGAGGGCCGAGGCGAGGACTCCGCCGGCGGGGATTCCGCTGTAGACCACGGCGTTGAACAGGTTCCGCCGCCCCGCGGGGGCGAACTCGGCGATGATCGCACCGGCGGTGGCGACGATCGCGCCGATTCCGAGGCCGGTGAGAAGGCGCAGGATCCCGAACGTCGTGATGTTCTGCGCGAAAGAGGTGGCGGCCATGCCCACCGAGAACCAGGCGATCGAGCCGAGCATGATCCTCCGACGTCCGATGCGGTCACCGACGGCGCCCGCGCTCAGCGCTCCGATCATGACTCCGACGAGGGCGTACGAACCCAGGGCCCCGGCCTGAGCGGCACCGAGCGGGCCGATCTGGCCGGGGTCCGCCATGAGCGTGGGCAGGATCGCGCCGTAGATCACGAGGTCGTAGCCGTCGAAGAGGATGGCCAGCGCGACAACGGCCAGTACTCCGTAGACGGTTCGCCGATGCGCTGGGGACTCCCAGACGTCGGCTGTGGTTGCGGTCTTCTCGGTCACGGTGGACCTCCGATGGGGGATGGGTGGGACGGGACGGGGGGCGGGACGGG
>NZ_JAALEB010000434.1:0-7622 GCF_014145165.1 Dietzia sp. Cai40
CCGCCTCCGTGGCGTTGCTGCTCACCTGGGACGTGCTCGGGGTGCGCAGCGGGGTGTTCTTCCGCGGACAGACCGACTTCATGACCGGGCTGCTGGTGGCGCCGGAGATCCCGTTCGAGGAGGTCGTGTTCCTGGCGTTCCTGTCCCACCTCGCGCTGGTGTGCGCGGCGGGGGTCTCGCGCGCGGTCGACCACGCGCGGGACTCCCGGGCGGCCAGGGCGTCCCGGCCCTCCCGGATGACGGGGGAACGCCGGTGACCAGCCTGTACACGACCCTCAACCTCACCATGTCCATCCCCGTGGTGGCCGTGGCCCTCCTCGCGGCCTGGCGCCTGCGCGGGCCCGAGAGACGCCGGTGGCTGATCGGGGTCGGCGGCGCGCTGCTGATCCTCATGATCCTCACCGCGGTCTTCGACAACATCATGATCTCGGCCGGGCTCGTGGCCTATGACGACTCGCTCACCAGCGGCATCCGCCTGGGTGTGGCGCCCATCGAGGACTTCGCCTACGCCGTGGCCGCGGCGGTCTTCGTGCCGTCGGTGTGGGCGTTGCTCACCGCGTCACCCCGGGTCGGGGCCGAGGTGGGGAGCCCGACGGTGTCGGGGAGGGGGGACGCGCTGCTGACGCGCGCCCCGGAGCCCGGCGACGACGACGAGGTCCGCACCCCCGAGCGGCCCGGGACGCCGGGACTGCTCACCACGCTGTTCTGGTCGTCCCGGCCGGTGTCGTGGGTCAACACCGCCGCGCCGTTCGCCCTGGCGTACTTCCTGGCGACCGGGGGGTTCGACCTCGTCGGCGTGATCGGCACGATCTTCTTCCTGGTGCCGTACAACCTCGCGATGTACGGGATCAACGACGTCTTCGACTACGAGTCCGACCTGCGCAACCCCCGCAAGGGCGGGGTCGAGGGGTCGGTGCTCGAGCGGTCCCGTCACACGGCCACCCTCGTGGCCTCGGCGGTGACCACCGTGCCGTTCCTCGTGTACCTGGTGCTGACGGGGACGGTGGAGTCGTCCCTGTGGCTCGCCGCGAGCGCGTTCGCGGTGATCGCCTACAGCGCCAAGGGTCTGCGGTTCAAGGAGATCCCGTTCCTGGACTCGCTCACCTCCGCGTTCCACTTCGTCTCCCCGGCGATCGTCGGCTGGACCATCGCCGGTGCGGAACTGACCGGGGGGGTGTGGGCGTGCCTGATCGCGTTCATGCTGTGGGGTGCGGCCTCGCAGGCCTTCGGGGCCGTGCAGGACGTCCGCTTCGACCGCGAGGCGGACCTGAAGTCCGTCGCCACCGTGCTCGGGGCCCGGGCCGCGGTGTGGTTCGCGCTGGCCTGCTACGCCGCGGCGGTGGTCGCCCTGTTGGCGGCGGCGCCGTGGCCGGCCTCCGGGGCCGCCTTCGCGATCCTGCCGTACCTCGCCACCGTGGCGGCCTATGTCGGGGTGACCGACGCCGATGCCGAGCGCACCAACGAGGGCTGGAAGCGCTTCCTGGTGCTCAACATGTTGGCGGGCTTCTGCGTGACGCAGATCGTGCTGTGGTCGGTGCTCGTCTGGTCCTGACGCCGCTCGCCGCCCCCGCGGTCACGCGACCTCCGGGGCGCGCACGTCGAGGACGCGTCTGAGGCCTCAGCGCTGGACGCGGGCCATCCAGCGTTGCGAGGGCGGGCTGATGCGCCAGTTGCGGGCGATCGTCCGGAACGCGCGGGAGAACCGTCGGCGCATCGCGGCGGGATCGTCGAACGGGCGCGCGGAGATGCCCACGGTGAGCGACCGGTCCACCCGGAGGCGGTCGGCGGCACCGAACTGGAACGACAGGTCGATGTCGTCGTGCAGCTCCGGGTCCGATCGGTTCACCCCGTCCCGCACGCGATCCCAGGCCTCGCGCCGCATCGCCAGGTTCGACCCGAACAGCACCGGGTGCGCCATCGCGGCGCCCACGGAGACGAAGTACGCGTCCATGTAGAGCAGCCGGGCGGCGCGGGCCCGCCAGCCGCTCAGCCCGATGAACTCGCCCGGGCCGGAGATCGCCACGAGCTCGGGGTCCTCGGTGAACGCCTTTTCGATTCGCTGCACCCAGTCCGGGCCCGGGCGGGAGTCCGCGTCCAGGCGGGCGATCACGTCTCCCGAGGCCGAGTCGTAACCGGTGGCCGTGGCCGAGGGGATGCCCCGCACGGCCTCGGTGACCACCCGGGCCCCGGCGTCGCGGGCCACCTCGGCACTGTCGTCGGCGCACCCGTTGTCCACCACCACGATCTCGTCAGGCGGCCTCGTCTGGGAACGCAGGGCCGCGAGGCACCCGGCGAGCTCGTGGGCGTCGTCGAGGACGGGGACGACCACGGAGATGCGCATGCCCCTCATCCTGCCAGCGGGGCGCCGACCCCATCCAACCGGGCGATTTGTGCCCCGTTCGAGCGTGTGTGTAATCTGCTAGAGGCTTTCACCCCGAGCCGCGAAGTGATTCGCGAACCGGAGTGGCCGGCCCCCTTAGCTCAGTCGGTAGAGCGTTTCCATGGTAAGGAAAAGGTCGACGGTTCGATTCCGTCAGGGGGCTCGCACTGTGCGGGGCGGTTCGATCGCCCGACTGGCAGGGCATGCCGGTGTAGCTCAGCTGGTTAGAGCGCACGACTCATAATCGTGAGGTCGGGGGATCGAGTCCCCCCACCGGTACCGATCAGGATCACGAAGGCCGCCCACGTGTCGTGGGCGGCCTTCGTCGTGTCCCGCGGTTCCCTCACCGAGCGGCGGGCTCCACCCGTTCGGCGGCCTCCACGCGCCGACGACGACGGTGCCGGGTGTGCTGGATGATGCTCGCCGCGACGGCCGCCGCCAGCAACGCGTACAGCGTGAGGGTGATGGTCGAGGAGAACAGGATCGACACATCGCCCTCGGACTGCGCGAGCGACCGACGCAGTTCGAGCTCCGCCAGCGGTCCGAGGATCGCTGCGATCAGCACCGGGGCCAGCGGGATCGAGTACCGGCGCATGAGGAATCCCACGATGCCGATCGCGATCACCATCCAGAGATCGAGCGTCGACGAGGAGATCGCGTAGGTGCCGAGCATCGCGATGACCGTCACCCCGGCGTACAGGTAGTGGCGGGGGATCAGCAGCAGCTTCGCCCACACGGCCGCGAACGGCAGGTTGATGATCAACAGGATGATCAGGCCGACGAACAGGCTGGCCAGCAGCGGCCAGACCAGTGCGGCGCTCGTCTCGAACAGCAGGGGACCGGGCTGCATCCCGTACTGCTGGAACGCGGCCAGCATCATGGCGGCGGTCGCCGAGGTCGGCAGGCCCAGGACGAGCAGCGCCCCCATCGCGCTGCCGGCGGTGGCATTGCCCGCGGCCTCGGGTGCGGCGACGCCCTGGAGCGCGCCGCGGGTGCCGAAGTCGGGGTCGTGGCGCCGCGCGGCCAGTGCCTTCTCGGTGCCGTAGGCGAGGAACGTCGGGACCTCGGAGCCGCCGACCGGGATCGTGCCGAAGGGCAGACCGAACGCCGTGCCGCGGAGGAAGGCGGGCACGATTCTGCGCATCTCCTTCCGGGTCGGGAACGGTGAGCCCTCGGTGGTCACCGGACCGCCGATGTGCGCCTCGCGGTGGATCCGCGACGCCTGGTGCAGCACCTCGCCGAGGGCCAGCAGGCCCACGGTGATCACGATGATCGAGATGCCCTCGAACAGGGACGGGTTGTCCAGCGTGAATCGCTGGGTGCCGGTCATCGAGTCGGTTCCGACCAGGGCGAGAGCGAGACCCAGCCCGAGCGCGGCGAGTCCCCTCACGACGGACTCGGCGACCACCGCCGAGATGGCGACGAAGGCGAACACCGCCAGAGCGAAGTACTCCGGTGACGAGAACGCCCGGGCGAGGACGATCAGATAGGGGGAGAACATCACCACGCAGGCGCACGCGATCATGCCGCCCGTGAACGCGCCGATCGCCGAGATCCCCAGGGCCTTGGCCGCCCGGCCGCTCTTGGCCATCCGGTGCCCTTCGAACGTCGTGGCTATGGCGGACGAGTTGCCCGGTGTGTTGAGCAGGATCCCGGAGGTCGAGTCGCCGAACAGTCCGCCGAAGTAGATGCTGGCGAACATGATGAAGGCGCCGGTCGGGTCGAGGGTGAAGGTGACCGGCAGGAGCAGGGCGACCGCCATCGCGGAGCCGAGTCCCGGTAGGACACCGACCGCGGTGCCGAGGAGGGCACCGATCAGCAGGAGGGTGAGGTTCATCGGGGTGAGCACCCCGGCGAGGCCCTCGCCCAGCAGGCTCAGTTGCTCCACGGCACGACTCCTTCGAGGATTCCGGCGGGCAGTCCCAGGCCGAGCCCGGCCGAGAACGCGATCTGGATGACGGAGGCGAAGATCACCGAGACGGCGATGTCGAAGACCGGCCGTCTGCTCCCCAGCGCGCGGCTCACGATCCAGAACAGCGCGCTGGCGGTGACCAGCCAGCCGACGGGCTGGAGCAGGAACGCGAACCCGATGAGGGCGGCGATCACGATTCCGGTGGTGCGGTAGTCGACGGGCACGTACTCCGGGTCGGCGGCGGGTACCGGCGACGTCGTGGTGGGGGAGTCGACGGGGTCGTCGATCGCGGCCAGGTCCTCGAGCATGTCGGTGGACAGTTGACCCATGGTCGAGGTGGCCGCGGTGTGCCGAGGGGTGCGGATGACGTTGATCGCCAGCAGTCCGCCGGTCAGGATCAGGAATCCGGCCACGAGGGCGGGGACGAACCGCGGCCCGGGTGCTCCCACGCCCTCGGGGACATCCATGGTGATGATCTGCACGATCATGAACACTGCGAGCGCGAGTACGCCGGCGGCGAACCCGAGCTCGGTCCGGTCGCGCCACCACCGCCTCCGGTCGCCGGACCGGGCCGGCGGGACCGCCGTGCTCGTCTGGTCGGATAAGAGTGTCATTGTCCCAGCTCCCTGATGATGTCTTCGGTCGTGGCGATCTCCGCGTCGAGGAACCGTGCGAACTCGTCACCTGCCATGAACTCGTCGGTCCAGTTGTTGCGCCCGAGGGTGTCGCGCCACTCGTCGGTCTCGCGCATCTCCGCGATGATCGCGATGAGCTCGTCCCGGACCTCGTCCGGGATGTCCGGTGGGGCGACCAGTCCGCGCCAGTTCGACATGGACACGTCCACTCCCTGTTCGATGAAGGTCGGGGTCGACAGCTCCTCGACCGGGGTCGCCGACGAGACCCCGAGCGCACGGAGCTCGCCCGCCTCGATCTGGGCGTCGAAGTCGTTGGCGCCGGAGATGGCGCCCACCGCGGAGCCGCTGATCATCGATCTCACGACCTCCCCACCACCGGAATAGGCGATGTAGTTGACGAGGGCCGGGTCGATGCCGGCGGCGTCGGCGAGCATGCCGGTGAGCAGATGGTCGATGCTCCCGAGCGACCCGCCCGCGATCGCCATGCCCGGATGCTCACGCCATGCCGCGAGGAACTCGTCGAGGGTCTGGTACGGGGAGTCCTCGGGGACCACCAGCACGTTGTAGTCGTCGGCGAGGCGGGCGATCGGCGTCGTGTCCTCGAGCGTGGCGTCGGAATCCTGCAGGATCACCCCGCCCACCATGACACCGCCGGTGACCAGCAGTGAGTCGGTGCGTCCGGCGAGCTGGACGAACTGGGTCAGTCCGATGGTCCCGGCCGCGCCCGGGACGTTGCGGACCCGCACCGCGTTGACGATCCCGGTGGTCATGAGTGCCTGCTGTGCTTCCCTGCCGAACGTGTCCCACCCGCCCCCGGGGGCGGCCGGTGCGATGATGCTCAGTTGGGTCCGCGGGTTGTCGCCGCCTCCGGATCGGCTGGCGTCGGTCGCCGCGGCCGTGGTGAGCCCGACGGCGAGTACCACGGTCAGGATGCGGGCGAAGGGGTGTCGCATCAACGGTCCTTCCAGGTGGTCGATGGCATGAGCGCCACCGAGGGATGAGCTGAGCATGGATCGGCGACGTGTGATGTGGGGCACAACTAGTCTTTGTGCTCATTGATGCTCACGCCGTCGGGCCGGACGGTGGCGGTGCGGGCGAGGGGAGGAGCGGGGTGGCGCGGTACTCGGAGTGGTTGCTCAGCCGGCGGTTCCGGCTCCTCGTGGTGCTGCTGATCCAGTGCGCTGTCGTGGTGACCTGCGTGGGCCTGACGGCCTTCGCCGCGGCCCGGGCCCAGGAGCGGCAGGTGCGCGAGGCCACGACCGAGCGGGTCCTCGCGGTCGCGCGTAGCCTCGCGGATCTCGACCAGGTGCGGGTGGCCATCGGGCGGGGTGACGCCGAGCAGGAGCTGCAACCGTTGACCGAGCTGATCCAGCAGGCGTCCGGCGTCGACTACGTCGTGATCAGTGACGCGCGGGGGATCCGGATAACCCACCCGGTGGCAGGGGAGCGTGGCCGACCGGTCTCGACCGACCCGTCGGACGTCCTGGCGGGAGCCACCTTCGTCGGCACCGAGGAGGGGACGCTCGGTCCGACCCTGCGTGCCAAGGTGCCCGTGTACCGCGACGGTGACGTGGTCGGCGCGGCATCGGTCGGGGTGCTCGAATCGGAGATCGCCGCCGACCTGCGGTCGAGTCTCACGGCGATGGCACCGTGGGTGTTGCTGGCGGTGCTGGTCGGGCTGACCGGGGCGGCCGGGGTCTCGGCGGCGATCGGCGCCCGGGTCCGCAGGCTGGAGGCGGAGAACGCCGAACTGGGGGAGCAGCGACGGTTGTCCCGGGCTCTGCGCGAGCAGACCCACGAGTTCCGGACCCGCATCCATGCGGTGTACGGGCTGGTCGAGAGCGGCGAGGCCGACGCGGCACTGGACTACCTGGCGGAGCTGGCCCCCATCACCGGTGCGGACACCCGCGACGGGGGCGTCGAGGATCCGCGCCTGCGCGCGGTGTTGGGGGAGATGGCGGCGGAGTACCGGACACAGGGGGGACTGCTGGAGATCGACCCCCTGACCTCGACGAGCGCAGGTGAGCTCGGGGGCGACGACCTCTCGCTCATCGCCAATCTGGTGATCAACGCCGTCGAGGCGGCGGGGCCCGGGGGCCACGTCCAGGTTCTGGTGCTGGCGGACGAGTTCGGCACCGAGGTGGCGGTGGGTGACGACGGGCCGGGCCTGGACCCGGAGGCGCTTCCGACGATGATCGAGCACGGTTACTCCACCAAGGAGCCGGGTGGCCGGAACGCGACGCGCGGCGTGGGCCTGGCGGTGGTCTGGCAGATCGTGCTGGACCGGGATGGTGAGATCGAGGTGGGCAGGTCGCCGGCCGGTGGGGCGCTGGTCACCGTACGGCTGCGGGGGGGACGATGACGGACGAGGGACAGGGCGGCCGCGTCATCCGGACGCTCATCGTCGACGACGATCCCGTCGCGCGGCGCCTGCACAGTCGGTACGTGGAGGGCGTCGCGGGCTTCGGCGTGACCGCCGCGGTCGCCGACGGGCAGGGGGCGGTGGGGTGGGTGGCCGGTGGCGGGATCGACCTGGTGCTACTCGACATCGGCCTGCCGGGGTTCAGCGGGATCGAGGTGCTGCACCGGATCAGGACGATCTCCCGCCGCCCGATCAGTGTGATCGTGGTGAGTTCGTTGCGGGACCGCATCACCGTTCGGCAGGCGCTGTCCGGACAGGTCGCCGGGTATCTGG
>NZ_JAALEB010000435.1:0-21736 GCF_014145165.1 Dietzia sp. Cai40
TGGCGGACGAGGGCACCTCGTACCAGCGCCTGCTGGGCGACGTCCGGGTCGAGTTGGCGGAGCGGATGCTGGCCACCGGTCTGCTCTCGGTCGAGGACGTCGCGATCCGCCTGGGATACGCCGAGGCGTCGAGCTTCATCCACGCGTTCCGGCGCCTCACCGGCACCACGCCACACCAGGCCTCCGTCGCCTCCCGGACCCGGACCTCGGCGGCGCCGCGGGCCTGATGTGCCGGGTGAGACCCGGACGTGGGATGATCGGCGGCGTGCTGAAGTGGACCACCGCCGGAGAATCGCATGGCCAGGCCCTAGTGACGATCGTCGAGGGCGTCATCGCGGGGGTCGAGGTGACGAGCGAGCAGATCGCCTCGCAGCTCTCCCGCCGCCGCCTGGGCTACGGCCGCGGCGCCCGGATGAAGTTCGAGGCCGACGCGGTGAGGGTGCTCGCGGGCGTCCGGCACGGTCGCACCATGGGCTCGCCCATCGCGATCGAGGTCGGTAACACCGAGTGGCCCAAGTGGGAACAGATCATGTCGGCGGATCCCGTCGAGCCCGACGCGATCGAGGACAAGGCCCGCGCGGCCGTGCTCACCCGACCGCGCCCGGGCCACGCCGACTTCGCCGGCATGTTGAAGTACGACTTCGACGACGCCCGGATGGTCCTGGAGCGCGCGAGCGCCCGCGAGACCGCGGCCAGGGTCGCCGCCGGGACGGTCGCCCGCGCGCTGCTGCGTGAGGTCCTGGGTGTCGAGGTCCTCTCGCACGTGATCTCGATCGGCGCCTCCGAGCCCTACACCGGACCCGAGCCCACGTTCGCCGACCTGCCGGCCATCGACGACAGTCCCGTGCGCGCGTTCGACGCGGCGAGCGGGGACCTGATGATCGCCGAGATCGAGGCCGCCAAGAAGGCCGGCGACACGCTCGGAGGCGTGGTCGAGGTGGTTGTCCACGGTCTGCCCATCGGACTCGGTTCGCACGTGTCCGGCGAGGAGCGCCTCGACGCCCAACTGGCGGGGGCCCTCATGGGTATCCAGGCGATCAAGGGGGTCGAGGTCGGCGACGGTTTCGAGACCGCCCGTCGACGGGGAAGCGTGGCACACGACGAGATGGTGCGCGGAGCGGACGGTGTGGGACGCCGGAGCAACCGTGCGGGTGGACTCGAAGGGGGGATGACCAACGGTCAGCCGCTCCGGGTCCGCGCCGCCATGAAGCCCATCTCCACCGTCCCCCGCGCGCTGAGCACGGTCGACATGGCCGACGGGTCGGGCGCCACCGCGATCCACCAGCGCTCCGACGTGTGCGCGGTCCCCGCTGCCGGAGTGGTCGCGGAATCGATGGTCGCGCTGGTCCTGGCACGGTCCGTCCTGCAGAAGTTCGGCGGGGACTCGGTGTCGGAGACCCGACGCAACGCGCAGGGCTACCTCGACGCCGTGGCGGCGAGACTGGACTGGGACTCGGATCCGGCATGAGCGATCCGGCACGGCCGGTCGCCGTCCTGGTGGGTCCGCCGGGTGCCGGCAAGACGACGATCGGACGCAAGCTCGCCCGGAGGCTCGACGTGCCGTTCCGTGACGCCGATCAGATGATCGAGGAGTCCGAGGGGCGGTCGATCCCCGAGATCTTCGCGGACGACGGTGAGCCCGCGTTCCGCGCGATCGAGGAGAAGGTCGTGGGGGAGGCGCTCGCGTCCTTCGACGGTGTCCTGTCGCTGGGGGGCGGGGCGGTGCTCTCGGCCACCACCCGCGCACGGCTCCGTGGTCACCGCGTGATCCATCTGACGATCGGGGTGGCCGAGGGTGTTCGTCGGTCGCGCGGTCCGGGCCGTCCTCTCCTCGCGGGCGGGGACGCGACGGCGCGCTACCAGGCGTTGCTGACCGAGCGGTCACCGCTGTACCGCGAGGTGGCGTGGTCGACGGTGAGCACGGAACGCCGGAATTCGGGCAAGGTGGTGACGGAGATCGTCGACAGGCTCGAGTCCGGTGACCCGCACGCCCGGGGCACAGGGGACCGATCGTGAGTCGGGCGAGAGACGGGTACGAGCGTGAGTAGTCGAGCGATGAGCGGGAGTCCATCATGAACCGAGACCGGAACGACACCGACCCCGTGGTGGTGGAGGTGCGGTCCGCCGATCCGTACCCGGTGGTGATCGGCCGTGGACTGCTGCCGGAGATCCTCAAGGCGTGTTCGACGTCGCGCAACCTGGCGATCTTCCACCAGCCTCCGTTGACCCAGACCGCCGAGGCCCTGCGCGAGCAGCTCGCCGAGGCCGGCGTCAACGCGCACCGCGTGGAGATCCCCGACGCCGAGGCCGGCAAGGATCTGGCAGTGGCGGGGTACTGCTGGGACGTCCTCGGCAAGATCGGGTTGGGCCGCAAGGACACCGTGGTGAGCCTGGGCGGCGGGGCGGCGACGGACCTCGCCGGCTTCGTGGCCGCCACCTGGATGCGCGGGGTCCGCGTGATCCACATCCCCACCACGCTGCTCGCGATGGTGGACGCCGCCGTCGGTGGTAAGACCGGGATCAACACCGACGCGGGCAAGAACCTGGTGGGCAGCTTCCACGAGCCGGCCGCCGTCTTCGTCGACACCGCGACACTCGAGTCGGTTCCGCGCAACGAGCTGATCTCCGGGATGGCGGAGGTGGTCAAGTGCGGCTTCATCGCCGACCCCGCGATCCTCGATCTCATCGAGGCCGACCCGCAGGCGGCGCTCGACCCGACCGGGGAGACGATCGTCGAGCTCATCCGCCGGAGCATCCAGGTCAAGGCCGACGTGGTGGGCCGGGACCTCAGGGAGTCCGGTCCCCGGGAGAACCTCAACTACGGACACACCCTCGGCCACGCGGTCGAGCGGCGTGAGCAGTACCGCTGGCGGCACGGGGCGGCCGTGAGCGTGGGGATGTGCTTCGTGGCCGAGCTGGCCCGCCTGGCCGGTCGTCTGGACGACGCGACGGCCGACCGTCACGCGTCGATCCTGTCCTCTCTCGGCCTACCCACCGGATACCACGACGACGCGTTCCCGCGGTTGCTCGAGCTGATGGCGGGGGACAAGAAGAACCACTCCGGCTTCCTCCGGTTGGTGGTCCTCGACGGACTGGCCCGGCCGGCGCGCATGGAGGCCCCCGACCCGTCCCTGATGACGGCGGCCTACGCCGCGATCTCCGAGGGGAACAAGCCCAGCGGCGGCGGGGTCCTGCTGTGAACGACCGCCTGGCGGCCCGTCGACTTGCGGTCGCCTCCGCGGCCGCCGAGGCGGGAGCCGGTGCGCTCCTGGTCACCGACCCACGGAACATCGCCTACCTCACCGGGTTCCGCGGATCCGGTGGGGCCGTCCTCGTGGAGGACGACGGCGAGGCGGTCCTGTGCACGGACTCGCGGTACGAGCTCCAGGTTGTCGAGCAGGCCCCTGATGTCGGGCACGTGATCTCGCGGGACTACGTCGCCGGGGTGCTCGGACGTCGCCGGGGTCCCGCGGACGCCCCGCTCGCGGTGGAGGCGGACGACCTGACCCTGTCCGCGGCGTCCGCCCTGCGCGGTGTTCTCGAGAAGATCGGGGCCGCCGGGACACAGGTCGTCGAGACCAGCGGGCTCGTGGAGCAGGTCAGGCGGGCGAAGGACCCGGTCGAGATCGGACTCATCGAGCGTGCCTGCCGGGTCGTGGACGAGTCATGGAACCATCTCCTGGCCCACGGCCTGCTCGCCGTGAACCGCAGCGAGCGGGAGGTCGCCGCGGATCTCGAACACGCGATGCGACGGGCCGGCTCCGACGGGGTGGCGTTCGACACCATTGTCGCCTCGGGCCCCAACGGTGCGCACCCGCACCATGTCCCGGGGGACAGGCTGCTCGCCGCCGGTGATCTCGTCGTGGTGGACTTCGGAGCGACGGTGTCGGGATACGCGTCCGACTGCACCCGCACCGTCGCCCTGGGCGGCGCTGCCGACCGACTCCTCGACGCCTACGAGGTCGTCAGACGCGCCCAGCTCGCCGGGGTGGCGGCGGTCCGGGCGGGACTGGCCTGCTCGGAGCTCGACGCGGTGAGTCGGGGCATCATCGCCGACGCCGGGTTCGACGGGTACTTCGGCCACTCGCTGGGACACGGGGTGGGGTTGGACGTCCATGAAGCGCCCGCGGTGTCGAGCAGGTCCGCGAGTACACTGTCCGACGGCGATGTGATCACCATCGAGCCGGGGATCTACCTCCCCGGCCTCGGAGGGATCCGAATCGAGGACACCGTGGCCGTCACCGGCGGGGGCGGTAGGTCCCTGACCACCACGTCGACGGCGCTCAGCGTGCTCTGAGCAGCCGTCCCACAGAACATGCGCGCGGCGCCGGTCCCCGGCCGCCCGCCGACGACTCGCGAAGGAGAACGACCATGGCGTCCACCGCCGACTTCAAGAACGGCCTTGTCCTCAAGGAGGAGGGCAACCTGTGGCAGATCCAGGAGTTCCAGCACGTCAAGCCGGGTAAGGGTCCCGCCTTCGTCCGCACCAAGATCAAGAACGTGGTCTCCGGCAAGATCGTCGACAAGACCTACAACGCCGGGGTCAAGGTGGAGACCGCCACGGTGGACCGCCGCGACATGACCTTCCTCTACCGCGACGGTGAGGACTATGTCCTCATGGACGAGAAGGACTTCGAGCAGATCAACGTCTCGCCCACCGTGATGGGGGACGGTGCCCGGTTCCTCCTCGAGAACACCAGCGTCCAGGTGTCGATGCACGAGGGCGTGGCGCTCTTCGCCGAGATGCCCGTCGCCGTCGACCTGGTGGTCCAGCACACCGACCCGGGCCTGCAGGGGGACCGGTCGACCGGCGGCACCAAGCCCGCCACCCTCGAGACCGGCGCCGAGGTCCACGTGCCGCTGTTCATCAACACGGGCGACAAGCTGCGGATCGACACCCGCGACGGCCGTTACCTCAGCCGGGTGAACGCCTGACCATGGCGGATGACGCAGAACACCGGCGCCGGGGATCGAGGTTCCGGGCCCGCAAGCGCGCGGTGGCCCTGCTGTTCGAGGCGGAGCTCCGGGACGCCGACGTGGTGGCGCTCGCCGAGGAACGCCGCCGGATGGGCGAGCAGTCGCAGGAATTCCACGACGTCGCCTCGTACACCATGGACATCGTCACGGGCGTGGCGGAGCGGTTGGACCGTCTCGACACCATGATCGCCGAGCACCTGCGGGAATGGACGCTCGATCGCCTCCCGGCAGTGGACCGTGCGGTGCTGCGCGCCGGGGCGTGGGAGCTGTTGTTCGGCACCGAGGACGTGGACTCGGCCATCGTGATCGACCAGTCGGTGCTGCTGGTCGCCGACCTGTCCGCCGAGAAGTCGGTGCCCTACGTCAACGCCGTCCTCGACCGCATCGCCGGGCTCGCCGAGCACATCCGGGCGGCCGAGCGCGCGGTGTCCTCGCTGGACCCGGCGCCGGCCGTAGACGTGTCGGAGGCCACCCCCGACCCGTCGGAGACCGGAACCGAGGACTGATAGAGTTCGGTCCGAAAACTATCCCTTTAACGAGCCGTCCAGCGAGGCGGACAAGGAGGTGGTGATCGGTGAGCGCTGACGGTCCGGAGACGACCTCGGTTTCACTCTTCACGTCTGACGACGTCGCCAGGACGATATCCCGCCTGGCACACCAGATCATCGAACGCACGGCCGCGGACGCACCGGATTCGGGTCCGGTCGTCCTGCTCGGCATCCCCACCCGTGGTGTGCCGCTCGCGCACCGTCTGGCCGAGCGCATCAGGGAGTTCAGCGGAGCCGCCGTACACGCCGGTTCACTCGATGTGACCCTGTACCGCGACGACCTCGCCGGTGGCCCCCACCGCCCGATGAGCCCGACCACGGTCCCGGCCGAGGGCATCGACGGAGCGACCGTCATCCTGGTCGACGACGTCCTCTTCTCCGGGCGGACCATCCGGGCGGCATTCGACGCGCTGCGGGACCTCGGCAGGCCCGCCCGCGTCCAGCTCGCCGTCCTGGTCGACCGCGGGCACCGCGAACTCCCGATCCGCGCGGACTACGTCGGGAAGAACGTCCCCACCTCGCGCGAGGAGGGCGTCTCGGTGCGGCTCACGGAGACGGACGACGTCGACGCCGTGGTCCTCAGACGGCCGACACCGGAGGACGCCAGGTGAAGCATCTGCTCTCCGCCGCCGATCTGGACCGCGACGCGGCGCTGTCGATCCTGGACGAGGCCGGCCGTCTCAAGGAGACGCTCCTCGGGCGCGAGGTCCGCAAGCTGCCCACCCTCCGGGGCAAGACCGTCCTGACGGTGTTCTACGAGAACTCCACGCGCACGAGGGTCTCCTTCGAGACCGCCGGCAAGTGGATGAGTGCCGACGTCATCAACGTCTCCGCGAGCGCCTCCTCGGTGCAGAAGGGGGAGTCGCTGCGGGACACGGCCATGACACTGACCGCGGTCGGTGCGGACGCGCTCATCGTGCGTCATCCGGCTTCGGGGTCCGCCCTCCAGATCGCCGGCTGGGTCGCCCCCGGCGGCGTCGGGCCCTCGGTCATCAACGCCGGTGACGGCATGCACGAGCACCCGACCCAGGCGTTGCTGGACGCGATGACCATCCGCGAACGACTGGGGGGGATCGAGGGCCGCCGGGTGGTGATCGTCGGCGACATCCTGCACTCGCGGGTGGCCCGGTCGAACGCGCTGCTGCTGTCGACCCTCGGTGCCGAGGTCGTGTTGGTCGCGCCACCCACCCTGCTGCCGGTGGGGGTCGGGGACTGGCCGGTCCGGGCCTCGACCGACCTCGACGCCGAGCTGCCCGGCGCGGACGCGGTGATGATGCTGCGTGTCCAGGCCGAGCGGATGAACGGAGGGTTCTTCCCGTCCGCCCGCGAGTACGCGGTGCGGTACGGCCTGGGGCCCGCCCGTGCGTCCCGGTTGCCCGAGAACGCGATCGTCCTGCACCCCGGACCGATGGTCCGGGGGATGGAGATCGGGTTCGACACCGCCGACGCCCCGTCGTCAGCGATTCTCCAGCAGGTCACCAACGGCGTCCACGTACGCATGTCGGTCCTGCTCCACACCCTTGTCGGAACGGAAGGAAACCCCGAGTGAGCGCCCTCGAACCCCCGACCCTGCTGCTGCGCCGGGTCCGGCCCTACGGGGAGGGCGACCCCGTCGACGTGCTCGTCAGGGACGGGCTCGTCGCCGCGATCGGACCGGACGCCGGTGAGGATCTCCCTGACGACGTCGAGACCCACGACATGGCCGGCGCCGTCCTGCTCCCCGGGTTCGTCGACCTCCACACCCACCTGCGCGAGCCCGGACGGGAGGACACCGAGACGGTGGCCACCGGGTCGGCGGCGGCGGCGCGGGGCGGGTACACCGCGGTGTTCGCCATGGCCAACACCCAGCCTCCGCAGGACAACCAGACCGTCACCGACTCCGTGTGGCGGATCGGCCGGTCCGTGGGCCTGTGCGACATCCACCCGGTGGGAGCGGTCACCGTCGGACTCAAGGGGGAACAGCTCACCGAGATGGGTCAGATGGCCTCCGGCGAGGCCCGGGTCAGGGTCTTCTCCGACGACGGCATGTGCGTCTACGACCCGTTGGTGATGCGCCGCGCCCTCGAGTACTCGGCGGGACTCGGTGTGCTGATCGCACAGCACGCGGAGGAGCCACGCCTGACCAAGGGTGCGGTGGCGCACGAGGGGCCCACGGCCGCCCGCCTCGGACTCACCGGCTGGCCGCGCTCGGCGGAGGAGTCCATCGTGGCGCGCGACGCGATCCTGGCCCGGGACGCCGGCGCGCGGGTCCACATCTGCCACGCCTCCACCACGGGCACGGTCGAGCTGCTGAAGTGGGCGAAGGCGCAGGGGATCTCGATCACCGCGGAGGTCACCCCCCACCACCTGCTCCTCGACGACACGAGGCTCGAGACGTACGACGGGGTCTACCGGGTCAACCCGCCACTGCGCGAAGCCCACGACACCCTCGCCCTGCGTGACGCGCTCGTCTCGGGGGTGATCGACTGCGTCGCCACCGACCACGCCCCCCACGCCGCCCAGGAGAAGTGCTGCGAGTTCGCGGCCGCCCGCCCGGGCATGCTCGGGTTGGAGACGGCGTTGCCCATCGTGGCGGCCCTCCTGGTCGAGTCGGGGGAGATGAGCTGGCGCGATCTGGCCCGCGTCATGAGCACGCGGCCCGCCGAGATCGCCGGTCTCACCGACCAGGGGCGCCCGATCGAGGTCGGGGAGCCCGCCAACCTCGCCGTCGTCGATCCCGACTCCCCGTGGACCGTCGTCGGGGAGGAACTCGCAAGTCTGTCCGCCAACACCCCCTACCAGGGGATGACGTTCGCCGCCCGGGTCGTGGGCACCGTATACCGGGGCCGCATGACCAGCCGCGACGGAGAGGTACTCGCATGACACAGGACGTCTGGACCCTGGTGGGCGTGATCGTCGTCTTCCTCGGCCTGCTCGGGTTGATGGCATGGGGCTGGCGAAATCGCAGCCGATCCCAGGCCGGCCTCTTCGACACGCTGCCGGAGGTTCCCGCCGAGACCGGTGACGTGGTGCTGGGACCGCTGACCGGCGTGTACATCGGCAGCACCGTGGCGGGTGACTGGCAGGCGAGGATCGCCCGGGCACCGCTCGGCCACCGCTCGGCCGCCACCCTCACCGCGTTCACCGGTGGACTCCGGCTCGACCTCGCCGACGCCACGGTGTGGATCCCCCGCGCCGACCTGGTGGACGTGCGACGCGCCTCCGCCCTCGCCAACAAGACCGTGCCCGGCGGCGGGATCCTCGTCGCCCGATGGCAGGTCGACGGCCACGACGGCCCCACCCTGATCGACTCCGGCTTCCGGGCCGACGACAAGGACTCGTACCCCCGCTGGGAGGCCCTGCGCGGCGACGCCGCACCGCCCACCCGGCCGGACACCCCCCGCTCCACCACCGAGGAGAACAAGTGACACCGCACAACGGAACCACCGTCGCACCAGGGGGCCGCGCGCCCGCCGCCCTCGTCCTCGAGGACGGCCGCATCCACCGCGGCACGGCGTTCGGGGCGACCGGGACCACCCTCGGGGAGGCCGTCTTCACCACGGGGATGTCGGGGTACCAGGAGACCCTCACCGACCCGTCCTACCACCGGCAGATCGTCGTCAGCACCGCTCCGCAGATCGGCAACACCGGGTGGAACGACGAGGACGGTGAGTCGCTGCTCGACGGCCGGAACGGCGGCGGTCGGATCTGGGTGTCGGGTCTGGTGATCCGGGACCTGTCACGCCGCGCCTCCAACCACCGGTCCGAGCGCACGCTCGAGGACGAGATGCTCGCCCAGGGCATCGTGGGGATCGCCGGGGTGGACACCCGGGCGGTCGTCCGCCACATCCGGGATCTCGGGGCGATGAAGGCCGGCATCTTCTCGGGTGAGGACCTGGTGGACGACGAGTCGATGCTCGCGACCGTCCGGGCCCAGGAACCCATGGCCGGCGCGTCACTGGCCGAGGCCGTCTCGACCGACACCGCCTACGTCGTGGAGCCCGAGGGGCGGGCACGCCATTCCGTGGCGGCGCTCGACCTGGGCATCAAGACCAACACCCCCCGCATGCTCACCGCACGCGGCGTGCGGGTCCACGTGCTCCCGTCGGACGCGACCCTGCAGGACGTGCTCGACCTCGACGTGGACGGGGTGTTCCTGTCCAACGGCCCCGGGGACCCGGCCACCGCCGACGCCGCCGTGCACCTGACCAAAGAGGTCCTGAGCCAGGGGATCCCGTTCTTCGGGATCTGCTTCGGCAACCAGATCCTGGGCAGGGCGCTCGGGCTCGAGACCTACAAGATGAGGTTCGGCCACCGCGGGATCAACATCCCGGTGGTCGAGAAGGCGACCGGGAGGGTCGCCATCACCTCCCAGAACCACGGGTTCGCGCTCCGCGCCCCGGAGACCGAGACCTGGGAGACACCCTGGGGTACCGCCACCGTCACGCACGTGTGCGCGAACGACGGGACCGTCGAGGGGGTCGCCCTCACCGACGGTTCCGCCTTCTCCGTCCAGTACCACCCCGAGGCCGCGGCGGGTCCCCGTGACGCCGCCGACCTCTTCGACCGCTTCGTCAGCCTGCTCGACTCAGCAACCGGTGACGCCGCCGACAACGGTTCCGCAGACTCCAGAAAGGGCTCGAACTGATGCCCCGCCGCACAGACATCAACCACGTCCTCGTGATCGGTTCCGGCCCGATCGTCATCGGTCAGGCCTGTGAGTTCGACTACTCCGGCACCCAGGCGTGCCGGGTGCTCCGCGCCGAGGGACTGCGCGTGACGCTGGTCAACTCCAACCCGGCCACGATCATGACCGACCCCGAGTTCGCCGACAGCACCTACGTCGAGCCGATCACGCCCGAGTACATCGACAAGATCTTCGTCAAGGAGGCGGCGGACGGACACCCCGTCGACGCCGTCCTCGCCACGCTGGGCGGCCAGACGGCGCTCAACGCCGCCATGCAACTCGACGCGCAGGGGATCCTGACCAAGCACGGCGTGGAGCTGATCGGCGCCGACATCCCCGCGATCAACCGCGGTGAGGACCGTCAGACCTTCAAGGACATCGTCGCCAGCGTCGGCGGCGACTCGGCACGCAGCGCCGTCTGCCACACCATGGACGAGGTCCACGCGACCGTCTCCGAACTGGGTCTGCCCGTCGTGGTCCGGCCGTCGTTCACCATGGGCGGGCTCGGCTCCGGCCTGGCCTACACCACCGAGGACCTCGAGCGGATCGCCGGCGGCGGGTTGTCCGCCTCGCCCACCGCGAACGTCCTCATCGAGGAATCGATCCTCGGGTGGAAGGAGTATGAGCTGGAGCTCATGCGCGACAACAAGGACAACGTCGTGGTGGTGTGCTCGATCGAGAACGTCGACGCGCTGGGCGTCCACACCGGCGACTCGGTCACCGTCGCCCCGTCGATGACGCTGACGGACCGCGAGTACCAGGACATGCGCGACCTCGGCATCGCGATCATCCGCGAAGTCGGCGTGGACACGGGCGGTTGCAACATCCAGTTCGCCATCAACCCCGTCGACGGTCGCCTCGTGGTGATCGAGATGAACCCACGCGTCTCACGGTCCTCGGCGCTGGCGTCCAAGGCCACCGGGTTCCCCATCGCCAAGATCGCCGCCCGGCTCGCCATCGGCTACTCGCTCGACGAGATCACCAACGACATCACCGGCGAGACCCCGGCGTGCTTCGAACCGACCCTGGACTACGTGGTGGTCAAGGCCCCCCGCTTCGCGTTCGAGAAGTTCCCGGGTGCCGACGACACGCTCACCACCACCATGAAGTCGGTGGGCGAGGCGATGAGCCTGGGCCGCAACTATCGCGAGGCACTGGGCAAGGTGATGCGCTCGCTGGAGACCAAGGCGGCCGGCTTCTGGACCCTGCCCGACGAGACGATCGCGCCCGGACGGTCGACCGACGTCGACGCCGTCCTCGCGGACCTCGTGCGCCCGACCGAGGGCCGGATGTACGACGTCGAGTTGGCGCTCCGCCTCGGCGCGACCGTGGAACAGGTCCACGAGGCCTCGGGGATCGACCCGTGGTTCCTCGAGGAGGTCGCCGCGCTGGTCGAGCTCCGTCAGGAGATCGTCGACGCACCGGTGGTCGACGAGGCGCTGCTGCGCCGCGCGAAGCACAACGGCCTGTCCGACGCCCAGATCGCGGCTCTGCGGCCCGAGTTCGCGGGCGCCGAGGGCGTCCGGCGTCTGCGTCACCGGCTCGGCGTGCGGCCCGTCTACAAGACCGTCGACACCTGCGCCGCGGAGTTCGAGGCCAAGACCCCGTACCACTACTCGACCTACGAACTCGACCCCGCGGCCGAGTCCGAGGTCGCCGCCCAGACGGAGCGCGAGAAGGTCATCATCCTGGGCTCCGGACCCAACCGGATCGGGCAGGGCATCGAGTTCGACTACTCGTGCGTCCACGCCGCGCTCACGTTGTCCGAGGCCGGGTACGAGACCGTGATGGTCAACTGCAACCCGGAGACCGTCTCGACCGACTACGACACGGCGGACCGTCTGTACTTCGAGCCGCTGACGTTCGAGGACGTCATGGAGGTCTACCACGCCGAGTCCGGGTCGGGAACCGTCGCTGGAGTCCTCGTCCAGCTCGGCGGCCAGACCCCGCTCGGCCTGGCGGCACAGCTGGAGGAGGCCGGCGTCCCGATCGTGGGGACCAGCCCGTCGGCCATCGACCTCGCTGAGGACCGGCGCGAGTTCGGCGAGGTCCTGGTGAGGGCCGGTCTGCCCGCACCCGCGTTCGGGACGGCCATCAACGCCACGGAGGCCACGGAGATCGCGGCGCGCATCGGCTACCCCGTGCTCGTCCGACCCTCGTACGTGCTGGGCGGGCGGGGGATGGAGATCGTGTACGACGAGTCGTCGCTGCGGTCGTACATCGAGCGCGCCACCGAGATCAGCCCGGACCGCCCGGTCCTGGTCGACCGCTTCCTCGACGACGCGGTCGAGATCGACGTCGACGTGTTGTGCGACGGCACCGAGGTCTACCTGGGTGGCGTCATGGAGCACATCGAGGAGGCCGGCATCCACTCCGGGGACTCCGCGTGCGCCCTCCCGCCCATCACCCTGGGGCAGGACGACATCGACCGCGTCCGCCGCTCCAGTGAGGCACTGGCGTTCGGCATCGGCGTCAAGGGACTGATGAACGTCCAGTACGCGATCAAGGACGACGTCCTGTACGTGCTCGAGGCGAACCCCCGCGCCAGCCGCACCGTGCCGTTCGTCTCCAAGGCGACCGGCGTGCACCTCGCCAAGGCGTGTGCCCGCATCATGATGGGTGAGACGATCGCCGAGCTCAAGGCCGAGGGGCTCCTCCCGTCCGACCGGGACGGCGGTTCGCTCCCGGCGGACGCGCCGGTCGCCGTCAAGGAGGCGGTCCTCCCGTTCAACCGTTTCCGCACCCCCGAGGGCAACCCCGTCGACTCGCTGCTCAGCCCGGAGATGAAGTCGACCGGTGAGGTCATGGGCATCGGCCCCAACTTCGCCGTCGCCTTCGCCAAGGGCCAACTCGCGGCCGAGGGCGTCCTCCCGACGTCCGGGACCGTGTTCGTCTCGGTCGCGAACCGGGACAAGCGGTCCATGGTGTTCCCGGCACAGCGCCTCGCAGCGCTCGGGTTCACGGTCCTGGCCACCGAGGGCACCGCGCTCATGCTCCGGCGCTACGGGATCGCGTGCGAGACCGTGGCGAAGCTGACCGAGGCCGGGGGAGGGCCGGTCGATGAGCAGGGCGACCCGGTCCGGACGATCGTCGACCGGATCAACGCCGACGAGGTCGACCTGATCCTCAACATCGCCTCGTCCACCGGGGGGACCCGCGCCGACGGGCACGAGATCCGCTCGGCCGCTATCACCCGGAGGGTCCCGTGTATCACCACCGTCCAGGGCGCGACGGCGGCGGTGCACGGCATCGAGGCCATCCGGCGCGGTGACGTCACGGTGAGCCCCCTCCAGGAGTTGCACAGCGGGTTCGCCGCCCGATGACCGGGGGCGCACCCCGAGACCCGTTCGGTGCGCGGCTGCGGTCCGCCGTCTCCGCACGCGGGAACCTCTGCGTGGGGATCGATCCCCACCCGGCGCTCCTCGAGTCCTGGGGGCTGGGAGTGGACGCCGCCGGGGTCCGCGAGTTCGCCCGCCGGTCCCTGGAGGCGTTCGGGGATCTCGTGCCGGCGGTCAAGCCCCAGGTGGCGTTCTTCGAGGAGCACGGTTCCGCGGGCTTCGCGGTCCTCGAGGAGGTCCTGACGTCGATCGCCGAGTCGGGAGCGCTGTCGATCGCGGACGCCAAGCGAGGGGACATCGGATCCACCATGGCCGGGTACGCCCGGGCCTGGTTGGCCGCGGACTCACCACTGGCCTGCGACGCCCTGACCGTGTCCCCGTACCTGGGGGTGGGCTCGCTCGAGGCCGCCTTCGACACCGCATCGGCGAACAACCGCGGGCTGTTCGTGTTGGCCCGCACCTCCAACCCTGAGGCGGGGGGCCTGCAGGCTGCCACCGGACCCTCCGGAACGGTCGCGCAGTCGGTCGTGGACGAGGTGGGCCACCGGAACGCCGCATCGGGGCCCTGCACGCCGGGCCCGTTCGGTGTCGTCGTGGGCGCGACGGTCGCCGACCCGCCCCGACTGGACGGTCTCCGCGGCCCGGTCCTCATGCCGGGAGTGGGGGAGCAGGGGGGGACGCTCGCGGACGTCCGGAGGATCGCCGGGCCCGCGTTGGCCCACACCCTCGTCAACGTCTCCCGGCACGTCCTGCGGTCGGGCCCGGACGTCGGGGCGATGCGTGCGGTGGTCCGCGATCTGGCCCGTACCTACCGTTTCGTCGGGTCCGCCTGAGCGGTCCGGCACCCCGGCGGAGTGCTGGCGTCACACGGGACGGCTGGCGTCACAGGGGCCACGTCGCCGGGAGCAGACGCCGTGACCCGGTCGCCCCATTTAGGGCGGTTCGGTTCGCGGGAGCACGCGACCGGCGTTAGTCTTCTCCTCACCTCACACGTCAATCCGCAGTTCAGGCGGGGTGCCACGCCGGGCCCCGCGCGACGACGAGGCCATTCGGCCGCGTACTGTTGCTGAGGTCATCAGGCCCGACGCCGTGCCGGTCTCCCGCGAGGGGGGGCGGAATCGCCCGGGTACGGTGAGCACGAGGGAGCGCCCGCTCCCGGCACGAGCCGCAGCCCGCGGACGCGCCGGGGTCGGTCACCGCACACCACACGTGGATGTCCTACGGTGGACACCCGCGTGAGTCATGAGACACACACGAACGAGACGGAGGAATTGTGGCCCTTCCCCAGTTGACCGATGAGCAGCGTGCAGCTGCTCTGGAGAAGGCGGCTGCCGCCCGTCGCGCCCGGGCTGAGCTCAAGGAGCGCCTGAAGCGTGGTGGCACCGACCTCAAGCAGGTGCTCAAGGATGCCGAGAGCGACGAGATCCTCGGCAAGATGAAGGTCTCGGCGCTGCTCGAGGCCCTGCCCAAGGTCGGTAAGGTCAAGGCTCAGGAGATCATGACCGAGCTGGAGATCGCACCGACGCGTCGCCTGCGTGGTCTCGGAGACCGCCAGCGCCGCGCACTGCTCGAGCGGTTCGACTTCACGGTCGACTGATCGACGCATGAACACACCGTCATCCGGGGTCTCGTCCCCGGAAGCGACGGCGAAGAGGGGCCGGCTGATCGTCTTGGCCGGCCCCTCCGCCGTCGGCAAGTCAACCGTCGTGGCACGGCTGCGTGACCGCGTGCCGGACCTCTACTTCAGCGTCTCCATGACCACCCGGGACCCGCGTCCCGGGGAGGTCGACGGGCGCGACTACCACTTCGTCAGCACCGAGGAGTTCCGCGAGGC
Source organism: Dietzia sp. Cai40 (assembly GCF_014145165.1). Classification (NCBI taxonomy): domain Bacteria; kingdom Bacillati; phylum Actinomycetota; class Actinomycetes; order Mycobacteriales; family Dietziaceae; genus Dietzia; species Dietzia sp. Cai40. Next base: position 15,364 of record NZ_JAALEB010000435.1, read on the forward strand.
CGTCAACCAGGGGCGGATGCTCGAGTGGGCCGAGATCCACCGGGGCCTCCAGCTCTCGGGCACCCCGGCCGACCCGGTCCGCCGCGCCCTCGAGGAGGGCCGGCCGGTCCTCATCGAGGTCGACCTCGCCGGCGTCCGGCAGATCCGTGAGTCCATCCCCGAAGGACGTACCGTGTTCCTGTCCCCGCCGTCGTGGGAGGAACTCGAGCTCCGTCTCCGCGGCCGGGGTACCGAGCCGCACGAGGTCGTCACCCGCAGGCTCGAGACGGCGAAGGTCGAGATGGACGCCCGCGGGGAGTTCGACGAGGTCGTCGTCAACGACGAACTCGAGGTCGCGGTCGACGAGTTGGTATCATTGCTGGTCGGCCAAGACTGACGCCGAATCCGACGCGAGAGCACCACCCCAGGCCAGAGCACCACCCAGGCTGTACCCAGAGGAGAACCCATAGTGGCCACCATCGAAGCCGCAGCGGCAGCCCCGTTGTACGACACCCCGATCGGCATCACCAACCCCCCGATCGACGAGCTCCTCGAGCGGGCGTCCTCCAAGTACGCCCTGGTGATCTTCGCCGCCAAGCGCGCCCGGCAGATCAACTCGTACTACAACCAGATCGAGGAGGGCATCCTCGAGTACGTCGGTCCCCTGGTCGACCCCGGTCTGCATGAGAAGCCGCTGACGATCGCGCTGCGCGAGCTCCATTCCGACCTGCTCGACTGCGCCGAGGGAGAGTGACCCACTCCGGGGGCGACGTGCGGCGCACGCGCGTCGTCGTCGGGGTCGGCGGCGGAATCGCCGCCTATAAGGCCTGTGGCCTGATCAGGCTCCTCACGGAGTCCGGGTGCCACGTCGACGTGGTCCCCACCGAGGCGGCCCTGCGGTTCGTCGGGTCCGCCACCTTCGAGGCACTGTCGGGGAACCCGGTCTCCACCGGGGTGTTCTCGGACGTGCCGTCGGTCCGCCACGTCGCCATCGGGCAGCGGGCGGACCTCGTCGTGGTCGCCCCCGCGACGGCCGATCTGCTCGCGCGGGTCGCCTCCGGGCGCGCGGACGACCTGCTCACCTCCACTCTTCTGACCGCGCGGTGCCCCGTGCTGCTCGCGCCGGCGATGCACACCGAGATGTGGGAGCACCCGGCGACGAGGCGCAACGTCGACACCCTCCGGGGCGACGGCGTGCACGTCATGCCGCCCGCATCCGGGAGACTCACCGGGGCCGACACCGGCGCCGGCCGCCTGCCCGAGCCGGCCGATATCGCGCGCCTCGCGAGACTGCTGCTCGACGGCGGCGGCCTCCCGTGGGACCTGGCCGGCAAGCGGGTCGTGGTGACGTCCGGTGGTACCCGCGAGGAGATCGATCCGGTGCGGTTCCTCGGCAACCGCAGTTCCGGGAAGCAGGGGCACGCGATCGCCGCCGTCGCGGCGGCGAGGGGAGCGAGGGTCACGCTCGTCACCTCCTCCGACCTGCCGGTGCCGGCGGCCGTGGAGGCGATCCACATCGACTCCGCTCGCGAGCTACGCGACGCCACCTTCGCCGCCGCGGCCGAGGCGGACGTGGTCATCAAGGCCGCGGCGGTGGCCGACTTCCGCCCGACGGACGTGTCGTCCTCCAAGCTCAAGAAGGGCACCGGATCCGAACCGGCCGAGATCCGGTTGGAACGCAATCCGGACATCCTCGCCGAGCTCGTCGCGGGCCGCGGGTCCGGGGACGTCCCCGCGGACTGCGTCCTGGTCGGGTTCGCCGCCGAGACCGGCGACTCCTCTGGATCGGTCCTCGACCACGGCCGGGCGAAGCTCGCCCGGAAGGGGTGCGACCTCCTCGTCGTCAACGAGGTCGGTCGCGGCACCACTTTCGGGCAGGACGTCAACGGCGGGTGGATCCTGGACTCCGCGGGCGGGGAGACGCCGGTGGACAGGGCGAGCAAAGATCTCCTGGCCAGCCGGATCCTCGACGCCGTGGTGTCCCGGGCCGCGGCCCCATCCGCGCGAACCACCACGGACCGCACCGACTAGTCTGTCCCCACGCGATCGACCGATCACACGCATCCGGCACCAGGAAGAGAGAACCACTGTGACGCAGGCACGTCGGCTGTTCACCAGCGAGTCCGTGACCGAGGGGCATCCGGACAAGATCTGTGACGCGATCTCGGACGCCATCCTGGACGCGATGCTGACGCAGGACCCCGAAGCCCGTGTCGCCGTGGAGACCATGGTGACCACCGGGATGGTGCACGTGGCCGGCGAGGTCAAGACGAGCGGCTACGTGGAGATCCCGCAGCTCATCCGCGAGAAGATCGTGGAGATCGGATACGACTCCTCCGACAAGGGTTTCGACGGCGTCTCCTGTGGTGTGTCGATCTCGATCGGGCAGCAGTCCCCCGAGATCGCCCAGGGCGTGGACACGTCGCACGAGGCACGGACCTCCGCCGACCCGGTCGAGGACGCGATCGCCCGACAGGGCGCCGGCGACCAGGGCCTGATGTTCGGTTACGCGTGCTCGGACACCCCTGAGCTCATGCCGCTGCCCATCGCTCTGGCACACCGCCTGTCACGCCGGCTGACCGAGGTCCGCAAGGACGGCACGTTGGCCTACCTGCGCCCGGACGGCAAGACCCAGGTGACCATCGAGTACGACGGCGACCGCGCGGTACGCCTGGACACGATCGTCATCTCGACGCAGCACGCACCCGAGATCGATCTGGAGACGACGCTGCGCGACGACCTCACCGAGCACGTCATCGGGCCGGTCCTCGCCGAGGCCGCGGCCGGTATCGAGACCGGCGAGTTCCGCCTCCTGGTCAACCCGACCGGACGGTTCGTGCTCGGCGGCCCGATGGGCGACGCCGGCCTGACCGGACGCAAGATCATCGTCGACACCTACGGCGGCATGGCCCGCCACGGTGGCGGCGCGTTCTCCGGAAAGGACCCGTCCAAGGTCGACCGCTCCGCGGCGTACGCCATGCGGTGGGTCGCCAAGAACATCGTCGCCGCCGGCCTGGCCGAGCGGGTCGAGGTCCAGGTCGCCTACGCCATCGGCAAGGCCGCCCCGGTCGGGCTGTTCGTCGAGGCGTTCGGGACCGAGAAGGTCGACATCGCGGCCCTACAGGAGGCCGTCACCGAGGTGTTCGACCTGCGTCCCGGCGCGATCATCCGCGACCTGGACCTCAAGCGTCCGATCTACGCCGGGACGGCCGCCTACGGTCACTTCGGCCGGACCGATCTGGACCTCCCCTGGGAGAGGACCGACCGCGTCGACGAACTCAAGCGGGCCGTGGGGCACTGACGACCGTCCCGGTTGTCGGAGCGGGGTGCGAGAATCCGAGACCGTGACCACGACGCGCCCAGCGGCCCGGGTCGCGGCGGCCACGGCCCCCGTGGCCCGGGTCCTGCCCCTGCTCGGGGTTCCGCATCTGGACCGGGAATTCGACTACCTGGTCCCGGAGTCCCTGGCCGACCAGGCGGTACCCGGTACCCGCGTCCGCGTGCGGTTCGCCGGCCGCCTCGTCGACGGGTACCTCGTGGAGCGCTCGGACGAGACGGATCACCGCGGGGAGCTCGCGTGGCTCGAGCGCGTCGTCTCGCCGGAGCCCGTGCTCACACCGCAGTTGCTCCGGCTGGTCGACCTGGTCGCGCGACGGTGGGTGGGCATGCGCTCGGACGTCCTGCGACTGGCGATCCCCCCGCGGCACGCCGCGGCCGAGAAATCGGTGCCGGACCGCGAACCACCGCTGGGTGTGACGGAGGGCCCGGTCGAGATCCCGGTCGGCTGGTCCGACCACCCGATGGTGACGCGGTTCCTCGACGCGGCGACCGGGGGGGTCCCGGCCCGGGCCGTCTGGACCGTGCCGCCCGGACGGGACTGGGCGCGCGCACTCGCCGCCCTGGCGGACTCGGTCAGGCGGAGGGGCCTGCAGGTGTTGCTGATCGTCCCGGACCAGCGGGACGTCGACCGGTTGACCGCGGAGTGTCGGCAGATCGTGGGCGGGGGAGCCACGGGGCGGGACCTGGTGGTCGACCTGTCCGCGGGGATCGGCCCCTCGGCTCGGTACCGACGGTGGCTGCGGGCGGTCCGCGGGCACGCCCGGATCGTGGTGGGGACCCGCAGCGCCGTGTTCGCACCGCTCCCGGAGCCGGGTCTGATCGTGCTGCACGACGACGGCGACGACTCGTTCGTGGAGCCCCGCGCCCCCTATCCGCACACCAGGGAGGTCGCCGCACAGCGGTCCGTGCTGGACGGCACCCCGTTGCTGCTGAGCTCGGTGGATCGGACCCCGGAGGTGGCCGAGTACGTGCGGTCGGGGTGGGCACACGAGATCCGGCCCGAACCCGGGCTCGTCCGGGCGCTCGCCCCGCGCGTCGTCGCGTTCTCCGACGCGGATCCGACCCAGGCCCGTGATGTGGCCGGCGGGCGCACCCGGTTGCCCGCGGTGGCGGTGACGATGGCCCGGGAGGCCGTCGACGTGGACGCCCCGGTGCTCGTCCAGGTCCCGAGGAAGGGGTACATCCCGACCCTGCTGTGCGGGTCGTGTAGGACACCGGCCCGGTGTCGCCGGTGCAACGGTCCGCTCCGCGCGGGGCGGATGGATGCGGTGTACGGCCCCGTGGATCTCGCCTGCGGCTGGTGCGGAGCCCCGGAGCCGGGTTTCCGGTGCGTGGCCTGCGGGTCGCGGGCCCTGCGCGCGGGTGTCGTGGGCGCGGGCCGGACGGCCGAGGAGCTCGGCCGGATGTTCCCCGGGGTCAGGGTGCGGACGAGCGGGGGCGGGGAGATCCTCGACACCGTTCCCGCCGCCCCCGCCATCATCGTGTCCACTCCCGGGGCCGAACCGGTCGCCGAGGGTGGATACGGAGCGGCGCTGCTCCTGGACTCGTGGGCCCTGCTGGGACGCCCGGATCTCCGAGCGGTACAGAACGCCCTTCGGCACTGGGTGGGCGCCGCCTGCCTGGTCCGCCCGGCCGCCGACGGGGGCCGTGTGTTCCTGTCGGCGGATTCCGGGTCCCCGGTCGCGCAGGCCCTGGTGCGGTGGGACCCCCAGGGGTGGGCCGAACGCGAACTCGCGGACCGCGCCGAGGTGGGGTTCCCGCCCGCCGTCCACATGATGGCGGTGGACGGCCCGGCCTCCGCGCTGGCCGAGATCCTCGACGAGCTCCGGATCCCGGACGAGGTGGAGGTGCTCGGGCCCGTCGACCTCCCCCCGGGGGAGGAGTTGCCCGGACACGACGGCGTGGAGGACCCCGAGCGGGTGTTGCTCCGCGTCCCGCCACCGCTGCTCGGAGCGGTCTCCACCGAACTACGGGCGGTCGTGGTGGCGCGGTCGGGACGGCGGAACGCCGACCCCGTCCGGGTCCGGCTCGACCCGGTACACATCGGCTGACCGGCCCGTGCGGTGGGTTGCCCGGAGACCACCTAGAATGGGCGTTTCCCGTATCCCCGTCCGCGAGGAGTTCAGATACGCATGGCCGTCCATCCCGTCCGGCTCTTCGGTGATCCCGTCCTGAGGACCCCGACCGATCCCGTCACCTCGTTCGACGACAGGTTGGCGCGCATCGTGGCCGACCTCATGGACACGGTCCGCCACGAGGACGGAGCCGGGTTGGCCGCTCCCCAGATCGGCGTGTCCACCCGGGTGTTCGTCTACACCTGTGGAGGCCGCGAGGGCCACCTCGTCAACCCGGAGTGGGAACCGATCGGGGACGAGAGGACTCACGTCAACGAGGGGTGCCTGTCGATCCCCGGGGTCTCCGAACCCACCGAACGCTACGCGCGTGTCGTGGCGCGCGGCGTCGACGTGCACGGAGAGCCGGTGCGTCTCGAGGCCGAGGGGATCCTCGCGCGCGCCGTGCAGCACGAGACCGACCACCTCGACGGGATCCTGTTCCTCCAGCGCCTCACCCCGGACCGGCGGCGCTCGGCGATGGCCGGGATACGGTCGTCCGGATGGTTCGGTAGCGACGCCATCAGCGCCGGGGTCGTCTACGACCGACTCGCCGACGCGATGGCGGTGAGGTGACGGTGCGACTCGTCTTCGCCGGCACACCGCAGGCGGCCGTCCCCTCGCTCGAGGCCCTGCTGACCTCAGGCCGACACGACGTGGTGGCGGTGGTCTCCCGTCCCGATGCCCGGACCGGTCGCGGCCGGAGCCTGTCCCGCAGTCCCGTGGCCGCGGCTGCCGACGCCGCGGGGATCGAGGTCCTCACGCCGCCGAACGCCCGCGACCCGCAGTTCGCCGAGCGCCTCCGTGACCTCGCACCCGACGCGGTGCCGGTGGTGGCCTACGGGCACCTGGTGCCGCGACCCGTCCTGGACATCCCCGCACACGGCTGGGTGAACCTCCACTTCTCGCTGCTGCCGGCGTGGCGGGGTGCCGCACCGGTCAAC
>NZ_JAALEB010000436.1:0-2578 GCF_014145165.1 Dietzia sp. Cai40
ACCTTCCGTCTCGACGAGGGGATGGACACCGGTCCGGTGCTCGGCACGATGACCGAGACCATCCTCCCGCGCGACACCGCCGGGGACCTGCTCGCCCGGCTGTCGGTGTCCGGCGCGGGACTGCTCCTGGCCACCCTGGACGCCCTGGAGACGGGCGAGCTCCGCGCGGTCCCGCAGCCGACCGACGGGATCTCCCGGGCGGGGAAGATCACCGTCGACGACGCGCGGGTCCGCTGGACCGATCCGGCACTGGCGGTGGACCGCCACATCCGTTCCGTAACCCCGGCCCCGGGGGCGTGGACGACCTTCGGCGGCGAGCGGGTCAAGATCGGTTCCACGACGCCGTCCGGGGAGGGAGCACCGACCCTGGCCCCCGGGCGGATCCTGTGGGACAAGCACACCTTCCTCGTCGGCACGGCCACCGCTCCCGTCGCGGTGGCCACTCTCCAGCCACCCGGCAAGAAGATGATGAACGCCGTCGACTGGGCACGCGGGGCCCGACTCGACGACGGGGCGGAGTTCTCATGAGTGCCCACGGCGGAGGGGGCCGCGGCCCCGGAGGCGGCGGTCGGCAGGGTGATGGCCGGCGGGGCGGCGGTCGGCAGGACACCGGCAAGCAGGACGGTGGTCGGCAGAGCAGCGGCCGGCAGAGCAGCGGCCGGTCAGGCGGGCGACAACCGGATGCACCCCGATCCGCCGACCGTCGGAGGGACGGGCGAACACCTCGGCAGAGCCGCCCCGATGCCAGGACCGTCGCCCTCGCCGTGATGACGGCGGTGCGCGAACGCGCGGCGTATGCGAACCTCCTGTTGCCGTCCGAGCTCAGGAAGGCGCGACTCGACACCCGGGACGCGGCCCTGGCCACCGAGCTCACCTACGGCACCCTCCGGACACAGGGGTTGCTGGACCGCATCATCGCGGAGGCCGCCGGCCGCCCGGTCGAGGAGATCGACCCCCCGGTCCTGGACCTGGTGCGACTGGGCGCCTACCAGTTGCTGTTCACCCGGATCGGGGCGCACGCGGCCGTCGACACCAGTGTGGAGGCGGCGCGGACGCAGGGGCTGGGCCGGGCCGGGGCGTTCGTCAACGCGGTGCTGCGCAAGGTCTCCGCACAGGACCTGGACGGCTGGGTCGCAGTGCTCCGGAAGGACGTGACGGACCCCGTCGCCCGGCTGGCGGTGGGCACCGCGCACCCGGAGTGGATCGCCCGTGCGTTCGCCGAATCCCTGGGGGCGGACGCAGCGGAGCTGCCCGAGCTGCTGGCCGCCGATGACGCGCGCCCCAAGGTGCACCTGGCGGCACTGCCCGGCGCCATCTCGGCGGAGGAACTCGCGCTGGTGACCGGCGGCACCGAGGGCGTCGTGTCGCCGTACGCGGTCCACCTCGACTCGGGTGACCCCGGGACCCTCGAGGCGGTGCGCGACCGGCTCGCCACGGTGCAGGACGAGGGCAGTCAGGTCGTCGCGATCGCCGCGTCCCGTGCACCGCTCGTCGGCGAGGACGGCGGCCGGTGGTTGGATCTGTGCGCCGGACCCGGGGGCAAGGCCGTCATGCTGGGCGCGTTGGCGGAGATCGAGGGCGCGACGGTGACCGGTGTGGAGGTCTCTGAACACCGTGCCGACCTCGTGCGGGAGGCCACCCGGGACCTTCCGGTGACCGTCCTCACCGCGGACGGCCGGGATCCCGGTCTGGAACCGGGGTTCGATCGAGTCCTCCTCGACGCACCGTGTTCGGGTCTCGGCGCCCTGAGGCGTCGTCCCGAGGCCCGGTGGCGAAAGACCGCCGCCGACATCCCGGGACTGGTGGTGCTCCAGCGGGAGCTGCTGGAATCCGCACTGCGTCTCGTGCGGCCCGGGGGCGTGGTGCTCTACGCGACGTGTTCCCCCCACCTGTCCGAGACGGTGTCTATGATCCGTGAGGCGAACAGGCGCGACGATGTCGAACTCCTCGACGTACGCGAGATCCTCGAGGGGATCGACGGGGCCGCCACCGAGGGCCTCGGAGACGGACCGTGGGTGCAGCTCTGGCCGCACCGCCACGGCACCGACGCGATGTTCATGGCGGGGTTGCGCAGGGTCACCTCAGACCCCACACCGCCGACACGAGAGGACTGACAGTCGATGCCGTCAGCAGACGCGGACCAGGGCCGGGACGACGCGACCTTCCTCTCCGGCGGGACCGGGTGCGCGGCGTGGGTGTACCGCCCGGAGACCTCGTCGGACCCCGGCGGGACAACCGCACCGGCCATCGTCATGGCGCACGGCCTCGGGTGTATCCGCGATCTCCGACTGCCCGCGTACGCCGAGCGGTTCCGCGACGCCGGCTTCGTCGTCGTGGTCTTCGACTACCGGCACTTCGGCGCGAGCGACGGGCAGCCCCGCCAGCTCCTCGACATCGGCCGTCAGCTCGACGACTGGCGGTCCGCGCTCGCCTTCACCCGGTCACTGACCGGCGTCGACCCGGACCGTGTCATCGCGTGGGGCACGTCGTTCTCGGGCGGCCACGTCCTCACGCTCGCCGGAACAGGGGAGCGACTCGCGGGGGTCGTCGCGCAGGTGCCGCACGTCAGCGGGCCGGC
>NZ_JAALEB010000437.1:0-9389 GCF_014145165.1 Dietzia sp. Cai40
GGCGGGGGACGGCTCGTGCAGGTCCGGCGTCGCGGTCGACACCGGCCGGTGCAGATCCGCGACCAGCGCGGCCAGGGCCCCGGGATCGGCGACGGCCTGGCGGCCACGCCGGAAGGCCTGGATGTTCGCCGCGACCGCGACTCCGTTGAGCTCGATCGCCTGCTCGATGGCCCGGGCGGAGATCGGCAGGGCGCCGCTCTGGTACGCCGCCCCCACCATGAGCATGTTGGACGCCTGCGTGGACCCGAAGAGGTTCTCCGTGATCTCGCCGGGGTTGAGGTAGACGCCCCGCCCGGAGGCCCGGTCGATGGCCGCCTGGATGTCCGGTGTGGACGGGTAGTGCACGGCGGTGTCGATCACCATGGTCCCCGTGGGGATCCGGGTGGTGGAGACCACCGCGGTGGTGCGCTCCGGGTGGGCGACCTTGAGGTTGGCGTCGTCCGCGCCCACGAGGCCGTCACAACACAGGTAGAGGTCGCAGTCCCCGGCCCCGATCTTGGGGGGCTGCTCGAGTGGCGTCCGCGCCACCCGGACATCGGAGACCACCGCGCCACCCTTCTGCGCCAGACCCGTCATGTCGAGCGTGCGGGCGGAGTTGCCGTCGAGCACGGCGGCGGTCGCCAGCACGGCCGAGACGGTGACGATCCCTGTCCCACCGATCCCGGTGAGGCGCAGCGAGAAGCCGCGGTCGGCGTCGACCGCGACCCGGTCCGGTTCCGGGAGGGCGGCGGAGTCCAGTTCCGGTGCGGTCGCCACGCGCTCGGTCCCGACGCCCGGGACCACGGTGACGAAGGCCGGGCAGTCGCCCTCCAGGCACGAGAAGTCGAAGTTGCAGGTCGACTGGTCGATCCGGGTCTTGCGGCCGAACTCGGTGTCCACCGGATGGACCGACAGGCAGTTGGACTTCTTGCCGCAGTCGCCGCACCCCTCGCAGATCCGTTCGTTGATCACCACCCGCTCCGCCGGGGTGGGGTAGGTGCCGCGCTTGCGGTGGCGGCGCTTCTCGGCCGCGCAGAACTGGTCGTGGACCAGCACGGTCACCCCGGGGACCGCGGCGAGCTCCTTCTGGACCTCGAGCGTGTCGCGGCGGTCGCGGACCTCGATGCCGCGGGGCAGTCCCTGGGACCTCGTGGCCTTGACGTCGTCGGTGGTGACGACGATCCGGGCGACCCTCTCCGCCTGCAGGAGCCGGAGGATCTCCGGCAGGGACATCTCGCCGACCGGGTCCTGGCCGCCCGTCATGGCCACCGTCCCGTTGTAGAGGAGTTTGTAGGTGATGTTGTCGCCCGAGGCGACGGCCGCGCGGAGGGCGAGGGAACCCGAGTGCATGAACGTGCCGTCGCCGATGTTCTGCACCATGTGGCGTTCGGTCAGGAACGGGGCCATACCGGTCCACTGGAGTCCCTCGCCACCCATCTGGGTGACCCCGGTGACGGTGCCGACCTGGTCCTCGTCCATTAGCAGGACCATCGCGTGACAGCCGATGCCGCCGCCCACGAGCGTCCCGTCCGCCACCTTGGTGGAGCTGTTGTGGGGGCACCCCGAGCAGAAGTAGGGGGTGCGGGTGGTGGCCAGCGGCAGGGAGATCCGCGAGCGGCCGCGGCCCGGTCCGTCGAGCCAGGCGGCCGCCGACTCTATCCCGTGGACGCGGCCCAGCCGTTGCGCCAGGCCCCGGGTCACGGCGTCGACGTCGAGTTCACCGAAGCGGCTGAACAGGGTGGAGCCGTCCTCATGGGTCTTGCCCACGACGTTCGCGACGTCTGGCCGTCGGAAGTGGATCTCGCGGATCATCGTCTCGATGAAGTCGCGCTTCTCCTCCACCACGATCACCTCGTCGAGGCCGGTCATGAACTCGTCGAGGACCGTGCGCTCGATCGGGTAGACCATGCCGAGTTTGAGGATCCGGATGCCGCGTCGGGCGAGCTCGGCGTCGTCGAGACCCAACCTGCGCAGCGACTCGCGGACGTCGAGGTAGCTCTTCCCGGCGGCGACGATCCCGATCCGGTCGTCGGCGGTCGACTGCACGATCCGGTTGAGTCGGTTGAGCCGGGCGTACTCCAGCGCGCGGGGGATCCGGATCGTGAGCTGGTTCTGCTCCAACTCCATGAGGCTGGACCCGAGCAACTGGCCCGAGGGCACGTGGGGACTCGTGCCCAGATCGCCGTAGACGGGCAGGATCCGATCCGGGTCCACCAGCGCGGTGGACGAGGCGTCCGCGACGTGCGAGGAGATCTTCAGGGCCGACCACAGGCCCGAGACCCGGGAGAGGATCGCAGCGTGGACGCCGAAGTCCAGCACGTCCTGGGAGTCCGCGGGGTAGAGCGTGGGGAGGTAGAGGTCTGCCAGCGCGAGCTCGGACGAGCACGGCACGGTGGAGGACTTGGCTCCGGGGTCGTCCCCGACCAGCGCCACCGCGCCCCCGTGGGGGTCGGTGCCGATGAGGTTGGCGTGGCGGATCGCGTCCGTCGCGCGGTCCAGGCCGGGGGCCTTGCCGTACCAGTACCCGACGACGCCCTGCAGTGGCGCGCCGCCGGTGTGGGCCGTCGCGCGTAGGGTCCCCGTGCGTCGCGCGAGCTGCGACCCCATGACGGCCGTGGCGGCGGCCTCCTCGTTGAGGGCGGGGCGGTGGACCACGTCGAACGGGTCGAGGAACGTCCCGCGCCTGGCCAGCTCGAGGTCGTAGCCGGCCAGCGGCGAGCCCTCGTAACCACTGACGAGACTGGCGGTGAGCAGGTTCTGCCTGCGGTCCAGTCGGGCGCGGTCGCGGACCGTGCGGACGAGGGCCTGGATGCCGGTGAGGAACACCGTGCCGCTCTCCCGCGTGTAGCGGTCGGAGAGCGAGAACGAGGTGGCGTCCGCCCGCCCGGTTCGGGGCAGATCATCGTGGGAGCCGCTCGAGGGGTGGAGTAGGGAGGTCATCTGTCACACCTGGCCTTCTGACGACAGTGGCTGTGTCTCCAGGCTAGGCGTGTGGGTGATGCGCGTCACGTGGCCAGCGCGATGCAGTGCACCATGTGCAGGATGTCGGCCACATTCCGCCGCGAGATGGACACAATGCGCAGTGCCCACCGGATTAGCATGGACACATGGACGCGCCTGCCGATCTGGATCACACCGACCGACGACTCCTGAAGATCGTCCTGGCGGGCCCCAGGGTCGGGGTGCGCGAGTTCTCCCGCCGCCTCGGAGTGGCCCGCGGGACGGCGCAGGCGCGGTTGGACAAGCTCGAGGCGCGGGGGGTGATCGCGTCGTGGGCGCCGACCCTCGATCCGGCCGCGCTCGGGTTCCCGCTCTCGGCGCTGGTCCACATCCAGGTCGCGCAGGCGAAGCTGCAGGCGACCTGTACGGGCCTGGCGGAGGTGCGCGAGGTCCTCGAGGTGATGAGCGTGGCGGGGGAGTTCGACATCGTGTGCCGTGTCGTGGCCCGGGACCACTCGCATCTCGAGGAGGTCTTCAGCGCCATCATCGCCACCCCGGGTGTCCTGCGCACCCGCACCGAGGTGGTCCTGCGGCGACGGGTCGGCCCGCGTGTCGCCCAGCTGCTGGACGAGTGAGGTTCACTCCCAGATGCGGGCGAACGGATAGGCCTGCTCGTACTCGGAGGCGAGTTCGAGGAGCAGTCGATCGTGGCCGATCCTCGCCGACAGGTGCACGCCGATGGGCAGGCCGTCCGGCGCCCGGCCGGTGGGAAGCGAGACGGCGGGCGATCCCGCGATGTTCTGGAGGGGCGTGAAGGTGACCCAGTTGGAGACCCGCTCGAGGTGGGTCTCGTAGGGCAGGTCCGCATCCAGGTACCCGACCTCGGGGGTCTCGTGGTTGACCACCGGGTTGAGGTAGACGTCGAACTCGCCGAACGCCGAGTCGAACCGCCGCCTGGTCCGGTAGAGGCGGTACAGGTGCAGGGGGAGTGAGGGCAGACCCCGCCTGGCCATCGCGGCGAGGCCGATCGTGAACGGGTCGAGCCGCTCCGCCGCGAACTCCGGACTGAACATGCCCCGGCCGCCCGAGGAGGTGCCCAGGGCGAGCAGGCCCCAGTAGGCGATGAAGTCCTCGCGGAACGAGTCCGGGACCGGCGCGGTGGTCGGCACGATCTCATGGCCCAACGCCGCCAGCCGGTCGGCGGCCTCCCGCAACACCGCCAGGGTGGCCGCATCGGTCGGGTCGCCCGCGGGACTGTGTTCGACGAGGCCGATCCGCAGCCGGCGCCCGGGAGCCTGCGCGACCGTACCCAGCGGTGGGACCCCCACCGGACGGTGTCCCGCTTCGAAGGCGGTCAGGAACGCCACCGTGTCGCGAACGGACCGGGTGACCACGGACTGGGAGATGATCGGGATCGGCATGTTCGCCGAGAACTTCTCGTCGGGGTGTCTGCCGCGACTGGGCTTGAACCCCACCAGGCCGGTGACCGCCGCGGGGATCCGGATCGACCCACCGCCGTCATTGGCGTGCGCGATCGGCAACGCGCCGGCGGCCACCAGTGAGGCGGATCCCCCCGAGGACCCGCCGCTGGTGCGGCCGGTGTCCCACGGGTTCCGGGTGACGAGCCCGCCCTGTCGCTCGGTGGCGGCGGTCCAGCCGAACGGCGGCATCGCGGTCGTGCCCACCGGGATCAGTCCGGTCGCACGGAAGAGCGGTGCGTAGGGGCCGTCGTGGAGGGCTGGTCGGGTGGGGACCGCCGACGAGCCGAGCGTCATGGGCAGACCCTCCACCCGGACCGCGTCCTTGAACGCCGACGGCACGCCGGCGAGCGGGGCGGAGAGCTGGGAGTTCCGGACCCACTCCGCCCGGTGGCGCGCGCGGTCGTAGTCGGTGTGCACCAGGGCGCCCAGAACGGGGTCCACCGTGGCGCAACGCTCGATGGCGGCCTCGACCAGTTCCGCGGGTGAGACCTCCCGCCTGCGAACTCTCTCCGCGAGGGCGGAGGCGTCGTCGTACCCGAGCGCATCGTCGCGGAAGGCGTGCACGCGGCGCGGCGGTCCGGCGGGGGTCGGATCGGCGGGGGTCGGATCGGCGACGGCATCGGCTGTGGTGTCGGTCACGCGTCCACTGTAGGGCGTCCCCCTTGACAACGGCCGGGCTACTCGTGCATCTTAGGTGTACCTTACTTAGGCGAGCGTCACCTTATTCTCGTACCCGAGATCTCGCCGTGTAGCTGGCGACCCGTGGAGGGCGAACAATGGCAGTGCACCCGATCGTGTCGGATCCGGTCGTGACGGGCGCCCGACGTCTTCTGGACGGGGCGGGCATCGCCACGGTCGCCGTCCGTGGCACCCGGGACCGCTCGGACGTCATGGTCTCCGCGCAGCACCGCTGGATCGGCGGAGGCGCCGTCGTCGTCACCGGGGCCCCCGCACCGTGGTCCGGTCTGATCGTGGAGCCGGGCTCCTCGGTCGAGGTGGTCGTGATGATCGACGAGTTCGCTCCGATCGTCGAGGCGAAGGTGCACGTCGCCAGCCTCTACGGTTTCGGGGTGGCGCGTGCGTCACGCCAGGGCGAGGGGTGGGTCGTCGAGATCGAGATCGAGCTCGGCGAGCTGCAGGTGCGCCGTCTCGGCCACGAGGGGACGGTTCTCGCCCGCGACCTGGACGCGGTGCCCTCGGACCCGCTGGCGTCCGAGGCGCCCGGTCTCGCGGACGAGATCCGGGCGCGATTCGGGGAACACCTGGCGATCCTGGCGGGATCGGGCGACCCGGCTCACCCGCCGTTCGTCCTCGGTGTCGACCCGGACGGCCTCCACCTTCTCACCGCACTCGGGCGCGACGCCGATGTCGTGCACCTGCCGTTCATGACCCGGGCGCAGTCCGTCGGGGACGTGGTCCGCGAGATGGGCCAGTACGTGGCCCGGGCGAGCTGAGTCCCGGGCCACATCCCGGCCGACGCCCCGGCCCACGTGCCGGCGGCGCCTACGCGGGGGAGTAGGTGAGGCAATCGGCGGTGTCCGCGCCGGAGCCGATCGTCACGGACTCCGCCGAGCAGAGCAGGTCCTTGTTGTGCGTGCACTCCACGCGCTGACAGGCGCCGACGTGCGCGCTCGCGGTGGGGAGGCCGCCCCGGACGTCGAGCGAGATGAACGTCCCGCACTCGGCGTGGTCGGGTGATCCCGCCACGGTGATCGCCGGGGCCGTGCAGTCCGCGTCGGCGTTGAACGAGCACGTGGTGACGGTGCAGTTGCTGATTCCGGTGAGAGTGGCCATGGCGGTTGCTCCTCGTATCGGTGGGTGTTCCCGGTGGGTGTTCCCGGTGGTGCCGATCCGGTTGCCGCGGACCGTCGGTGCCACCGAGTCAACCCCTGATCGGCTCGACTTGCAAGCAAGGAGAGCCTGTGCTAGGTCAGGTTAGCCTAAGCATCTGACCAGCGCTTTCCCTGAATGTCCGCGGTGTGAGCTCCGCGGACCGCGTACCCCCGCCGCCTCCCGGTGGCGTGTGTGGTCTCCGATCCCCCTCTGGACATCTGTGAGCCATGGCACTATGGTCGAACTCAGTTAATCCGACTTAACTGAAAGGGAGCGGCGCTGATGACTTCCGCGACCACCGATCACCCGACCACCAATCGCCAGGCGCACGAGGAGCTCCTCTCCGACCTCCGCGACCGCCTCGAGCGGGCCGCGTTGGGCGGTGGGGAGAAGGCCCGTGCCCGGCACCTCGAGCGGGGCAAGCTCCTCGCCCGCCAGCGGGTGGACGTCCTCCTGGATCCCGGTAGCCCGTTCCTCGAGCTGTCCCCGCTGGCCGCCGAGGAGATGTACCGGGGCAAGGCGCCGGGCGCCGGTGTCGTGGCCGGGATCGGCCGGGTCTCCGGGCGCGAGTGCCTGGTGATCGCCAACGACGCGACCGTCTCCGGCGGCACCTACTACCCGATGACGGTGAAGAAGCACCTGCGTGGCCAGGAGGTGGCGATGGCCAACAACCTGCCGTGCATCTACCTCGTGGACTCCGGCGGGGCGATGCTCCTGCAGCAGGACGAGGTCTTCCCGGACCGCGACCACTTCGGCCGGATCTTCTACAACCAGGCGAACATGTCCGCCAAGGGCATCCCGCAGATCGCCGCGGTCATGGGTTCGTGCACCGCCGGCGGCGCCTACGTCCCGGCGATGAGTGACGAGGCCGTGATCGTCCGGAACCAGGGCACGATCTTCCTCGCCGGCCCGCCGCTGGTGAAGGCGGCCACCGGCGAGGAGGTCACCGCCGAGGAGCTCGGTGGCGGCGACCTGCACGCCAAGACCTCCGGTGTGGTGGACCACCTGGCCGACGACGACTACGACGCGCTCATGAAGGTCCGCCAGATCGTGGCGACCTGCCCGCCGGCGCCCGAGCCGGACTGGGAGGTGCTCGAGCCCCGCGAGCCCGCCCGCCCGCAGTCCGACCTCTACGACCTCGTCCCGGTCGACTCCCGCCAGCCCTACGACGTGCGCGACATCATCGGCACGATCGTCGACGGCGGCGAGTACACCGAGTTCAAGGAGAACTACGGTGCCTCGATGGTGACCGCGTTCGCGCGGATCCACGGGCATCCGGTGGGGATCATCGGCAACAACGGCGTCATCTTCTCCGAGTCCGCGCTCAAGGGTGCGCACTTCATCGAACTGTGCGACCGCCGCAAGATCCCCCTGGTCTTCCTGCAGAACATCACCGGCTTCATGGTCGGCCGTCAGTACGAGGCGGGCGGCATCGCCAAGAACGGCGCCAAGATGGTCACGGCCGTGGCGTGCGCGCGGGTCCCCAAGTTCACCATCGTCGTGGGCGGGTCGTTCGGTGCCGGCAACTACTCCATGTGTGGCCGTGCGTACTCCCCGCGGTTCCTCTGGATGTGGCCCAACGCGAAGATCGCCGTGATGGGCGGGCCCCAGGCGGCCGACACCCTCGCCTCGGTGCGCGCCGCGCAGGTCACCAAGTCGGGCGGGGAGTGGACGGACGAGCAGCAGGCCGAGTTCACCGCGCCGATCCGCGAGCAGTTCGAGGAGCAGTCCACCGCGTACTACTCCACGGCCCGACTGTGGGATGACGGGATCATCGATCCCGCCGACACCCGTACCGTCCTCGGCCTGGCCCTCGCGGCCGCGGCCAACGCCCCCCTCGAGCCGGTCAACAACGGCGTCTTCAGGATGTGAGTCGAGCTATGTCACAGAAACTCCACACCGTTCTGGTGGCCAACCGCGGCGAGATCGCGTGTCGCGTGATCCGTTCCCTGCGGGCCGCGGGTATCCGCTCGGTCGCCGTCTACTCCGATGCGGACGCGGACGCCCTCCACGTGCGCATGGCCGATGCCGCCGTCCGCCTGGGCCCGGCCCAGGCCTCGCAGTCCTATCTGGACTTCGAGAAGGTGATCGACGCGTGCCGCCGGACCGGCGCGCAGGCCGTCCACCCGGGATACGGCTTCCTGTCCGAGAACTCGCGGTTCGCGCGGGCGCTCGAGGAGGCGGGCCTGATCTTCGTGGGGCCGCCGGCGTCGGCGATCGAGACCATGGGTGACAAGATCACCGCCAAATCGGCGGTGTCGGAGCGTGACGTGCCCACCGTGCCGGGGATCTCGCGACCGGGACTGACCGACGACGAGTTGGTGGCCGGCGCCGACGAGGTCGGGTACCCGGTCCTCGTCAAGCCGTCCGCGGGCGGCGGCGGCAAGGGCATGCGACGCGTGGAGCGACCGGAGGACCTGCGCGCCGCGCTCGACTCCTCCCGCCGCGAATCGGCGGGCGCCTTCGGCGACGACACGCTGTTCCTGGAGCGGTTCGTCGACACTCCCCGCCACATCGAGGTGCAGGTCCTCGCCGACACCCACGGCAACGTCATCCACCTGGGTGAGCGTGAGTGCTCTCTGCAGCGCCGCCACCAGAAGGTCATCGAGGAGGCGCCCAGCGCGCTGCTCGACGAGGTCACCCGCCAGCGCATCGGCACCGCCGCGTGCGACGCCGCCCGCTCGGTCGGCTACGTGGGCGCCGGCACGGTCGAGTTCATCGTCTCGGCCAACGCCCCGGACGAGTTCTTCTTCATGGAGATGAACACCCGTCTGCAGGTCGAGCACCCGGTCACCGAGATGGTGACCGGCGTGGACCTGGTGGACTGGCAGGTCCGCATCGCCGCGGGCGAGGAACTGACGCTGCGCCAGGAGGACATCACCCTCACCGGCCACGCGATCGAGGCCCGCGTCTACGCGGAGGACCCGGCGAAGGGTTTCCTGCCCACCGGCGGCACCGTGCTCGGTCTGGAGGAGCCCTCGGGCGACGGCATCCGCGTGGACTCCGGCCTGCGCGTCGGCACGGTCGTCGGCAGCGACTACGACCCGATGCTCGGCAAGGTCATCGCCCACGGCTCCGACCGCGCGGAGGCACTGGCCCGGCTCGACGCCGCGCTGGCCGGCACCCACGTGCTGGGCCTGCGGACCAACATCGACT
>NZ_JAALEB010000438.1:0-1581 GCF_014145165.1 Dietzia sp. Cai40
CTACCTCACGGCGGCGGCGCTCACCGCCGACCCCGAGGAGGCGCGGGGGCTCCACATCGACGGCATCGACGCCCTCCTCGGCGCGGGTCGGATCAGCGAGGCCGCCGCGCTGTCCCACACGCTCGACCGGGTCCGGCCCGACCCGCGCCGCGATGCGGTCCTCGGTTCGCTCGCGCTCCACCTGGGACACGCGGGAGAGGCCGAGGCACTCCTCCGGCGAGCCCTCGACGCCGGGCAGTCCGGTTCTCCCGGTGTCACCGCCCCCGACCCCGTCGCACTCGCCCAGAAGTTCGTGGTGCACTCACTGTGCCTGTGGCGCCCCGACCAGCTGAGGCACTGGGCCGGGGTCGTCATCGGGGGCGCCCATCCCGACCAACCGGAGGTCGAGGAGGCCCGGGCCATCACCGTCCTGGGCGAGGCGATCGACGCCGCCCCGGGAGGCGGCGTCACCGACGAGGACCGGATCGGTTCTCTCGCCCCCGCGGTGGCCCAGCGCTTCGAGATGGCCTCCGGATGGATCGCGCTCGCCCACGACGATCTCGAGACGGCCCGCCACCGCCTGGGTTCCGCCGTGCCGACGGCCGACGTCTCCGGTTCCGCGCGGATCTCGCTGTGGGCTCAGGCGTGGCTCACACGCACCCACCTGCTCCGGGGGGACTGGGACGAGGCGCTCCGGGTCGTCGACACCGCCGCCAGACGTCTCGAGGACCTCGAACTGGACCTGCTCGCCCCGGTGATCCACTGGTCCGGTGCCGTCATCAGGTCCATGCGCGGCGACCACCTGGGGGCGGCCGCACACCTGAGGCACCTCACCACCACCGCGGACGCCTACCCGGTGCAGATCATCCCCTCCGCCATGGGGCGCATGCAGGTCGCCGCCGCCGCCGGTGACTACACCTCGGTGCGGCGGGCCGCCGAACCGCTGCACGCCCTGTCCCTCCGGCTCGACATCGACCAGCCGGGTTTCTGGCCGTGGCACGATCTCTACGCCCACTCCCTCGTCCTGGCCGGCCGGCTCGAGGACGCCGAGGCGCTCATCGGTCCCCCCGAACAGCGGGCCGTGGAGCTGGGCCACCGGTCCACGCAGGCCAGGCTCGGCGCCGTCCGCTCCCGGATCGCCGCCGTCCGCGGGGACGTGGAGGAATGCTCCCGCATCTTCCACCGGAGCCTGGAGTACCTCGACGGACTGGCGATGCCGTACTACTCCGCACAGATGCACTTCGGGTTCGGCCAGACCCTGCGTCGGGCCGGTCGGCGCCGCGAGGCCCACCTCGCCCTCGGGACCGCCCGAGACCTCTACGAACAACTCGGTGCTCATGCCTACGTCGAGCGCTGTGAGCGGGAGCGCCGCGCCGGGGGTGTCGACGTGGCCCGCGCGGTCGGCAACTCCACCCTCACCCCGCAGGAACGGGCCGTGGCCACCCTCGTCGCGGCGGGGCGGACCAACGCCCAGGCCGCCGAGGAGCTGTTCCTCAGCGTCAAGACGATCCAGTACCACCTCACCCGCATCTACTCGAAGCTCGGGATCAACGGCCGCACCGAATTGGCGGCCCACGTCGCCAGGTCCCGCCACCCGTTCGG
>NZ_JAALEB010000439.1:0-10056 GCF_014145165.1 Dietzia sp. Cai40
AGCGCCCCCACCGACGGTCGGAGCCGGGACACCGACGCCCCGGCGGGAGACCCGTCCCGGACCGCCGCCCTGCTGCCGATCGAGATCCCCCACCACCGCCGACCCTCGCCGCGGCGGGTGCTGGCGGACCTGGGCCCGAGAGAATGCGCCAACGCCCTCATCGCGCTGATCTTCTCCGCGACCGGCCCCGTCGCCGTGATCCTGGCCGCGGGGGAACAGGGCGGGTTGACCCCGCAGGAACTGTCCTCGTGGATCTTCGGGGTGTTCTTCGCCAACGGGGTCCTCACCATTCTCATGAGCTGGATCTACCGGACCCCGTTGGCGTTCTTCTGGACCATCCCCGGCACCGTGATCGTGGGCAACTCGCTCGGACATCTTCGGTGGTCGGAGGTACTCGGCGCCTACGTCATCACGGGCGTGGTGATCCTGCTGATCGGCCTCAGCGGGGTCGCGCGCAGGGTCATGGACTGGATTCCGATGCCCCTGATCATGGCCATGGTGGCCGGGGTGTTCCTCCGGTTCGGCCTCGGTCTGGTCGACGCGGTGTGGACCTCCGCCACCGTGGCCCTGCCCATGGTGGTGGCCTTCCTCGCCGTCGGGGCCCTTCCGCGGGTGGCCCGGGTGGTCCCGCCGATTCTCTCCGCGATGCTGGTGGGGATCATCGCGGTGATACTCGACGGCGGGTTGTCGCGGGGAGTCCTGGACGACGGGCTCCTCGCCGTCCCCATGGTGCAGGGGCCGGAGTTCACCGTCCGCGGTCTCACGGAGTTGGTGGTCCCCCTGGCCGTCACCGTGCTCGTCGTCCAGAACGGCCAGGGGGTCGGGGTTCTCCGTGCCAAGGGGCATCATCCGCCGGTGAACGCCTGCGCCGTGGCGTGCGGGATCTGGTCTCTGCTGGTCTCCGCGATCGGCGGGGTCTCCACGTGCCTGACCGGACCGACCAACGCGCTGCTCGTCTCATCCGGGGAGCCCCGCCGGCACTACGCGGCCGCGATCGGCACGGGTGGGCTGGCGCTGATCGTGGGGGTGCTCTCCCCCGCGTTCGTCGGCCTCATGGTCGGGACGCCGGCGGCCTTCGTCGCGGCGCTCGGCGGGCTGGCGATGCTGGCGCCACTGCAGTCGGCGTTCGTCACGGCGTTCCGCACCGACCGCGCGTTGGGGCCGCTGGTGTGTCTGCTGGTGACGGTGGCCGACGTGTCCCTGCTCGGGATCTCCGCGCCGTTCTGGGGGATCGTCCTGGGACTCGCGGTGTCGGCGCTGCTGGAGCGCCGCACCACGAGCTGACGGGTCCTACGCCGACTTCTCCCGCGGCTCGGAGTCGGAGAACGGGACGATCGTCGGCAGCACGTTGTGGCGCACCGTCTCGCCGGTGACCACCACGCGGGCCACGTCGTCACGTCCGGGGATGTCGTACATGACCGGGAGGAGGACCTCCTCCATGATGGCGCGCAGGCCGCGGGCGCCTGTGCCCCGCAGAATCGCCTGGTCGGCCACGGCCTCGAGGGCGTCCGTGGTGAACTCCAACTCGACGCCGTCCATCTCGAAGAGCCTGGCGTACTGCTTGACGAGCGCGTTCTTGGGCTCGCTGAGGATGTTGACCAACGCCTCGCGGTCCAGACTCGTCACCGTCGCCACGACCGGCAGGCGCCCGATGAACTCGGGGATCAACCCGTACTTCACCAGATCCTCGGGCATGACGTCGGCGAAGTTCTCGGTGGTGTCCAGGGAGCTCTTGCTGGCCACCTCGGCCCCGAAGCCCATGCCTTTGCGACCCACGCGGTCACCGACGATCTTCTCCAGGCCCTGGAAGGCCCCGGCGACGATGAACAGCACGTTGGACGTGTCGATCTGGATGAACTCCTGGTGCGGGTGCTTGCGTCCACCCTGCGGGGGAACCGATGCCTGCGTGCCCTCGAGGATCTTCAGCAGCGCCTGCTGGACGCCCTCGCCGGACACGTCGCGGGTGATCGACGGGTTCTCGGCCTTGCGGGCGATCTTGTCGACCTCGTCGATGTAGATGATGCCCATCTCGGCACGCTTGGTGTCGTAGTCCGCGGCCTGGATGAGCTTGAGGAGGATGTTCTCCACGTCCTCGCCGACGTAGCCGGCCTCGGTCAGCGCGGTGGCGTCGGCGATGGCGAACGGGACGTTGAGCATCTTGGCCAGGGTCTGGGCGAGATAGGTCTTGCCACACCCGGTCGGACCCAGCATGAGGATGTTGGACTTGGCCAGCTCGACGGCGTCACCGCGACCGAGGGAGGTCCCCACCCGGATGCGCTTGTAGTGGTTGTAGACGGCCACCGCCAGGTTCCGCTTGGCGGCGTCCTGTCCCACCACGTACTCGTCGAGGAACGCGTGGATCTCCGACGGCTTGGGCAGCTCGTCGAGTGCCGAGTCCTGCGAGTCCTCGACCTCGGACTCGATGATCTCGTTGCACAGCTCGATGCACTCGTCGCAGATGTAGACCCCCGGACCGGCGATCAGCTTCTTGACCTGCTTCTGGCTCTTCCCACAGAAGGAACACTTCAACAGGTCGCCGCTCTCACCCACACGTGCCATGAGTTCTACGTCCTCGCATTCCAGGGGCCCGGATTCACACCCCGTAGTCGACGGTACGCGGGAGGGCCGACAATTCCGACCCCCCGCGCGATCAGTTCATTGGACCTGACGGCGCACCGCTACCCACTACGGCGCGCCGCCCGGACGTCAGTTGGTCGACGACAGCTTGCGGTAGTCGAACACGGTGTCGATGATCCCGTAGTCCTTGGCCTCGGCGGCCGTGAGGATCTTGTCGCGATCGGTGTCCTTGCGGATCTTGTCCGCCTCGTGGCCGGTGTGCAGCGCCAGGGTCGTCTCCATGAGGCGACGCATGCGCTCGATCTCCGCGGCCTGGATCTCCAGGTCCGAGACCTGGCCCTGGATCCCGCCGGTGGCGGGCTGGTGGATGAGGATGCGGGCGTTGGGCAGGGCGGCCCGCTTACCCTTGGTGCCCGCGGCGAGCAGGACCGCGGCCGCCGAGGCCGCCTGCCCCAGGCACACCGTCACGATGTCGGGACGCACGTACTGCATCGTGTCGTAGATCGCCATGAGCGAGGTGAACGACCCACCGGGCGAGTTGATGTACATGGTGATGTCGCGGTCCGGATCCTGGCCCTCGAGGACGAGGAGCTGGGCCATGATGTCGTTCGCCGAGGCGTCGTCGACCTGGGTGCCCAGGAAGATGATCCGCTCCTCGAAGAGCTTGTTGTACGGGTTGGACTCCTTGACGCCGTAGCTCGAGTGCTCGACGAAGGAGGGCAGGATGTAGCGCGAGGTCGGCAGTGAGGTCATCGGTGACTCCGTGGTGGTGTGCGGGGCGGGCTGGGCTGCGGGAGCGCTCCCGTGGGCGACGGGTTCGATGGTCACGACGGCGAGGTTCCGCCGGTCTGGGAGGCGCGCGCGATCACGTGGTCGACGAAGCCGTACTCCTTGGCCGCCTCGGCGGTGAACCACCGGTCACGGTCCGAGTCCTCGGTGACCTGCTCGAACGACTGGCCCGTGTGCTGGGCGATGAGCTCGGCCATCTCGCGCTTGGTGGCGGCGTACTGCTCGGCCTGGATCGCGATGTCGGCGGCCGATCCACCGACGCCGGCCGAGGGCTGGTGCATCATGATCTTGGCGTGCGGCAGCGCGTAGCGCTTGCCCTTGGTCCCGGCGGTCAGCAGGAACTGGCCCATCGAGGCCGCCAGGCCCATGCCGTAGGTCGCCACGTCGCACTCAACGAACTGCATCGTGTCGTAGATCGCCATCCCGGCCGTGACCGAGCCACCGGGCGAGTTGATGTACATGGCGATGTCGCGGGTGGGGTCCTCCGCCGCGAGCAGCAGGATCTGCGCGCAGAGGCGGTTGGAGATGTCGTCGTCCACCTGGGACCCCAGGAAGATGATCCGCTCCTGCAGGAGACGCTCGTACACCGAGTCGCCGAGCGTCAGCCCGTGGGATCCGGGCGAGCTGAGGGCGGGCTGCGTCGAACCGGGCTGTGCCGCTGAACCGTTCTGGGCCACGGGGTACCTACCTTCGCTGGTCGTCTCACCGCTCCCGCGGTGCCCGGCCGTCCGGCGGCCGGGTATCCGTTACGTCAAACAGTAACCAACACCCACGACGGAACCGTCCCGACGGGGCGGGTGTTCGCTCTCAGCGTCGCCGTCCGCTGCCGCCGCCGCGGGCGCCGTCGACGTGAACGACGGAGCCGGGGACCACCGTCGGGTGGTCCCCGGCTCCGGGGGTGGTTCAGGCGGTGACGGTCAGGCGTCGTCGCCCTTGCCGTCGGTGGTCTCGGTCTCGGCCTCGGCGGCCTCCGCACCCTCGGCGGAGTCGGTGGCCTCCTCCTCACGCGAGCCGAAGAACTCGGTGGTGTCGACCGTGTTGCCCTCGGTGTCCGTGACGTTCGACTGGACGATCACGTCGGCCAGGGCCTTGGAGCGCCGCACATCGGAGAACAGCGACCCGAGCTGGCCGGCCTGCTGGATCTGCTGCACGAACTGGTTCGGGTCCATGCCGTAGCGCTGGGCCTGGAACATGATGTGCTGCGTGAGCTCCTCCTGCGAGACCTCGGTCGAGGCGTCCTCGGCCACGGCGTCCAGCAGCAGCTGGCTGCGGATGGCGCGCGCGGCGCCCTCGCGGGTCTCGGCCTCGAAGGTCTCGCGGTCGGTGCCCTCGGCGGCCAGCGCCTGGTCGAGGATCGCGGGGTCCCCACCGAACTGGTCGATGAGCTGGTGCATCTGCGCGTGCGCCTCGGACTCGACGAGGGACTCCGGGGTCGGGACGTCGGTGGCCTCGATCAGCGCGTCCAGGACCTTGTCGCGGATCTCGCCCGCGAGGCCGGCCTTGGCCTGCTGCGCCACCTTCTCCGTGAGGTCGGCCTTGAGCTCGTCGAGGGTGTCGAACTCGCTGGCCATCTGCGCGAACTCGTCGTCGGCGTCGGGGAGCTCGCGCTCCTTGACGGACTGGACGGTCACGGTGATGACCGCCTCCTTGCCGGCGTGATCACCGGCGACGAGCGAGGAGGTGAACTCCTTGGACTCGCCGGCCTTGAGGCCCTCGGCGGCGTCGTCGAGGCCCTCGACGAGCGTGCCGGAACCGAGCTCGTAGGACAGGCCCTCGGTCGAGGCCTCGTCGACGGGCTCGCCGTCGACGGTGGCGGCCAGGTCCACCGAGAGGAAGTCGCCCTTCTCGGCACCGCGCTCGACGCCCTTGAGGGTGCCGAAGCGGGCGCGGAGGTTGTCGAGCTCGGTCTCCACCGCCGCCTCGTCGGTGGCGGGGGCCTCGACGGTGACCGCCAGCTCAGAGTAGGTCGGGAGGGTGATCTCGGGGCGCACGTCCACCTCGGCGGTGAACTCCACGACGTCGCCGTCCTCGAGCTTGGTCACCTCGATCTCCGGCTGCGCGAGGACCTTGAGGTCGTGCTCGTCGACGGCCTGGCCGTAGCGGGTCGGGATCATGTCGTTGATGACCTGCTCCAGGACCGCCGGGCGACCGATCCGCGCCTCGAGGAGCTTGGCGGGGGCCTTGCCCGGACGGAAGCCGGCGATGTTGACCTGGCCGGCGAGCGACTTGTACGCCTTGGCGAAGTCCGGCTCGAGCTCAGCGAACGGCACCTCCACCGTGACCTTGACCCGGGTCGGGTTCAGCTGCTCGACAGTGCTCTTCACGGTGATGATCTCCTAGGAAAGTCGTGTGGGGTTCGTGTTTCGGGCTCCGCTGGTCGGGATGACAGGATTCGAACCTGCGACCCTCCGCTCCCAAAGCGGATGCGCTACCAAGCTGCGCCACATCCCGGTGAGTCGCGCGACCGACCACCCCGCGCCGTACGCGGGAAACCTGCCGGGCCGCCAAACCAACTCGCCCAGTGTACGACAGTGCCGCATCACGGCAGATTCCGAGTTGGCGGGCCGGGAGTTGGGAGCGCCGCACCGGTCCGGTAGTGTTGTCTCAGCGCGAGCGAGACGAGGGGGAAACCCCAGGTCAGCCGCCGATGCGGGCGTAGCTTAATGGTAAAGCCCCTGCCTTCCAAGCAGGCTACGCGGGTTCGATTCCCGTCGCCCGCTCCACACGACGCCCCCGCGACGCCCTCCCGGCGCTCCCGAGGATGGCGTCTCGCGGTAGCGCCTGTTCGATCGGATCCCAGCCGCCCCTGGGCATGGCGTCTCGCGGTAGCGCCTGTTCGACCAGACCCCAGCCGCCCCTGGGCCTGGCGTCTCGCAGGTACTTCTGTGCCCGCGAGACGCCGTCGCGACGTGCGGCTGCGAGATGCTTGCCAGCTAACCGGCTAACCCGCCCGCCCGCGGCTGCGACTCGGCGACAGGTTCAGCGCTGCCGTCCCGGCTGGCAGGTCGGACACCAGAAGAGGGTCCGCGCCTCCAACGTCTGCAGGACGATCTCGTCGCGGCACACCCGGCACTGCCAGCCGTCCCGTTGGTAGACGTAGTTGCGCGGCCGGTCGGCACCACGTCGGGGCACGTCCCCGTGGTCGTGCTCCGGGCGGATCGTGTGGATGGCGCCGGTCTCCACCCCCACCTCCATCAACTGCACCAGGTCGTCCCAGATCGCGCGGAACTCGCCCTCCGTCACCCGCGAGCCGGCTCGGAACGGGTCGATACCGTGCCGGAACAGCACCTCGGCGCGGTAGACGTTCCCGACTCCGGCCAGGACCTTCTGGTCCATGAGCAGCGCACCTACCGGCCGCGCACTGCGTGTGATCCGCGCCCACGCCCGCCCGGGATCGGCGTCGGGATCCAGGGGATCGGGGCCCAGACGGCCGCGCACCTCGGCCACACCCGCCTCGTCGATGACGTCGCACCTGGTGGGTCCGCGCAGGTCGACGTAGTGGGCGGGCCGGCCCTCCGACCTCCCGCCGGGAAGCATCGCCCCGACCCGCATCCGCACCTGCCCCACCGGCGCGGGCGGTTCCTCCCCCTGCGGCACGAGGTGCGTGTCGAAGAATCCGTACAGCCCCAGGTGGACGTGGACGGCGAGGCCGCCCTCGTAGTGGTGGAAGAGGTGCTTGCCGACGGCTGTGGCGTGCTCGAAGTACCTACCGTCGACGACGACGTGGTCCGCGAACCGCCCCTGTGGGCTGGAGACGCGGACGGGCCCGCCCGCGAAGTACTCGGTGTGCAGGCGGGCCAGCCGGTGGAGGGTGTGCCCCTCAGGCACGGAGTGTCTCAGGCATGGTGTCGCCCGGGCACGACGCTTCTCGGGCGCTTCTCTGATCAGGCCCCGGGGACCGGCGGGGCCTCGTGGGTGCGCTCGTACTCGGCGAGGATGTCGATGCGACGCTGGTGACGCTCGGCCTCCGACCAGCTCTGGTCGAGGAACGCATCGACGATCGCCAGTGCCTCCTCCTGCGAGTGCATGCGCCCACCGATACCGATCAGCTGCGCGTTGTTGTGCTCACGGGCGAGGCGCGCGGTCTCGACGCTCCACGCCAGGGCGCAGCGGGCGCCGGGAACCTTGTTGGCCGCGATCTGCTCGCCGTTGCCGGAGCCGCCCAGCACGATCCCGAGGCTGCCCGGGTCCGCCACGACCTTGCGAGCCGCGTCGATGCAGAAGGCCGGGTAGTCGTCCTCCGCGTCGTAGCTGTGGGCGCCGCAGTCGACCACCTCGTGGCCGGAGGTCTTCAGGTGCTCGGCGATGACGTTCTTGGTCTCGAAGCCGGCGTGGTCCGCTCCCAGGTAGATGCGCATGGCGGCGATTCTGCCACGCTCGGCACCCGCCGCACCCCCGGGCCTTCAGTCGAACTGCGGGGCCTCGGTGCGGCTGCGCTTGAGCTCGAAGAAATAGGGGTACTCCGCGAGCAGGGCGGCGCCGTCGAAGACCTTGCCCGCGTCCTCGCCGCGCGGGATGCGCGTGAGGACGGGACCGAAGAAGGCCACGCCGTCCACGTGCACGACCGGGGTGCCGACCTCGTCGCCCACCGGGTCCATGCCGCGGTGGTGCGAGGCGCGCAGCTCGTCGTCGTAATCATCCGACGCCGCCGCGGCGGCGAGACCCGCGTCCAGTCCGGCGGCCTCGAGCGCCTCGGTGATCACCGTGGGGTCCTCGATCCCCCGTCCCTGGTCGTGGATGCGGGTGCCGAGCTCGGTGTACAGCCGGCCCAGGACCTCCTGGCCGTGACGCTGTGCGGCGGCGATCGCGACCCGGACCGGGCCCCAACCGCGTGTCATCAGCGCGAGGTAGTCCTCGGGGAGGTCCCGGCCGTCGTTGAGGACGGACAGGCTCATGACGTTCCAGGTCAGCTCGATGTCCCGGACCTTCTCCACCTCGAGGATCCAGCGGCTGGTGACCCATGCGAAGGGGCACAGGGGGTCGAACCAGAAGTCGACGGAACGGGTGGCGTCGGAACCAGAAGATGTCATGACCCCATCCTCCTCGTCCGGGTCCCCGACTGCCACCCCGCCGCGGGTGGTAGGACTGGGGCCACCACCCCCGCCCAGGAACCGAGGACCTCCGATGCGCTCGCTCAATCTCACCCGTTCCGACGCCGCCGCCAGGGCGGAACTGCTCGACGTGGACACCTACGAGGTGGACCTGGACCTCACCGACGGCTCCGGCGGACCGGGATCCGGGACGTTCCGGTCCCGCACGGTGGTCCGGTTCACCTGCTCCCGACCCGGGGCGGAGACATTCATCGATCTGAGGTCGGCGCGGATCCGGTCGGTGACGTTGAACGGACGGGACCTGGAGACCGGGGACTATGACGACGAGGCGGGGCTGACGCTGCCCGACCTGCAGGAGACCAACGAGCTCGTCGTGGACGCCGATCTGGCGTACACCTCCACCGGCGAGGGCCTGCACCGCATGGTCGATCCCGTGGACGGGGAGGTCTACCTCTACTCACAGTTCCAGACCGCCGACGCCAAGCGGGTGTTCGCCTGCTTCGACCAGCCCGACCTCAAGGCCCGCTACACGCTGACCGTCACCGCCCCCGCCTCCTGGGTCGTGGTGGCCAACACCCCGGCCGGAGAGTCCCCGGGCGAGTCGGGAGCGGTCGTGCACCGGTTCGAGCAGACGGAGATCCTGTCGACGTACCTCGTGGCCCTGATCGCCGGCCCCTATCACGTGGTCGAGGACTCCTACGTCGACGAGCACGGGACCATTCCACTACGACTGTTGTGTCGTGCGTCGCTCGCCGGGTACCTCGACTCCGATCGGCTGTTCGCCGAGACCAAGGAGGGCTTCGGGTTCTATCACCGTGAATTCGGCATGCCGTACGCGTTCGGCAAGTACGACCAGATCTTCGTGCCCGAGTTCAACGCGGGGGCCATGGAGAACGCCGGGGCCGTGACGTTCCTCGAGGACTACGTCTTCCGCTCCCGCGTCACGGCCTACCGCTACGAGCGGCGTAACGAGACGGTGCTGCACGAGATGGCCCACATGTGGTTCGGCGACCTGGTGACCATGCGCTGGTGGGATGACCTGTGGCTCAACGAGTCGTTCGCGACCTTCGCCTCGGTCCTGGCCCAGGTGGACGCCACGCAGTACACCGACGCGTGGACCACGTTCGCCAATGTGGAGAAGGCGTGGGCGTACCGGCAGGACCAGTTGCCCTCCACCCATCCCGTGGCGGCCGACATGACGGACCTGGAGACGGTCGAGGCCAACTTCGACGGGATCACCTACGCCAAGGGCGCGTCCGTGCTCAAGCAACTGGTGGCGTACGTGGGACGCGAGCCGTTCCTGGCCGGCCTGCGCGCCTACTTCGCCGAGCACGCCTTCGGCAACGCCGAGTTCGACGACCTCCTGCGGGCCCTCGAGGCCTCCTCCGGCCGCGACCTGTCCGACTGGGCCGACCAGTGGCTGCGGACCACCGGCATCAACCCGATCTCGGTGGAGGTGGACACCGCAGACGACGCCCAGGCGACGATCTCCGAACTGACCGTCGTGCAGGGACCCGCCGCCCCGGGTGCCGGGGAGCTGCGCACCCACCGTCTGGGGGTCGGCCTCTACAGCCGTGACGACTCGGGCGCGCTGGTGCGCACCGCGTTCGCGGAGCTGGACGTGGACGCCGAGCGCACG
>NZ_JAALEB010000043.1:0-10084 GCF_014145165.1 Dietzia sp. Cai40
TTGTTGACGGCGATCCGCATGAGTGACTGCCCCTCCTCCAAGGGCACCTCGTGCTCCTCGCCGTCGTGGGAGACAAAGGTTACAACTGCCATAGTGAACTCCTGATACGTAGTATTTGACGTCCTTTGGCCCGTTGAGTTTTCCGTTGGTCAGCGCAGGCTCAGTGGCCTTCTTGTCACGCTTCTTTCCCTGGGCTCAGACGGCCGCGGCGGGCGCCTCGTGCGTCCGTCTCTACGTGGGTCGGCGCGCCTCTTCTCGGTGGAGTGGCCGTCCTCGACGCCACTGTGACGTCGGCCACGTTCGTGACCCAGTCTGGAACGCCCGACCCACTTTGTCAACGAATATTCCCTAGTGAATCTCGTTCACGGGCCGGGGGGGCCTCGACCCGGTAGCATCCGGGAGGTGACCGAGTCGGCAAGCGCGCCCCCGCGGCGCAGCCCCCGGATGGTTAAGCGCCGCGCGCAGAACTGCGAGCGCATCCTCGACGCCGCCGAGCGGGCGTTCGTCTCCGGGCAGCGCAACGTCCGGATGGAGCAGATCGCCGAGGACTCGGACATGTCAGTGGGCGCGCTCTACAAGTACTTCGGCAGCAAGGACGGCATCCTGCTCGCCCTCGCCGACCGCGCGCTGACCCGGTTCAGCACCTACCTCGACGAGGCCCTCCGTCCCGAGTACTCGCCCCTCGAGCAGGTCATCGCCGCCAGCGACGTGTACCTGCGGTTCTACCTGGACCACCGCGGGTCGTTCCGCTTCCTCGCCTTCGACGGCCACGGTTCCGGCCTCTCCGCCAGCGCCCACGAGCTGAGCCAACAAGTCGGCGACCGCCTCGACGAGATCCTCGGCCGGTTCCAAGCACACCTCGAAAGCGCCATCGCCACGGGCGAGGCCTCGCCCGACTACCCGCCGAAAGAAACCGCGCTCTTCCTCTGGGGCGCATGGAACGGCGTCGTCTCCCTGACCCTGCGCAATGACCGCATGGCACTCACCGACGATCAACTCGCCGCCACCCTCGACGTCGGCCGCCGCCTCGTCAACGAGGGACTCGCCCACCCCAGCTTCCGCATCCGCGGCCACTCGCGCGCCCGCGTCATGGACCCCACCAAGAACTGGTAAGCGCGCACCCACGGCCCCACCCGACAGCCCGCTCACGAGCGACCACCACTCACTGGCCACACGACCGCCAGTCACGTACCTGGGCTCCCACATCCCGGTGTCGCTGTGGGAACGAGGAATCACCGGGATTACCGTGGCCCCGCCGGCGGGCAACACCGCCCTGGCCGCCGTCTTGGATACCTACAACCTGACCGCCGATAGCCGGCGCTCCCCTCCCTCTGGGCAGAATCGCCTTCGGGTCGTCGCCTGGGTCCTGGGCGCCGACGACCCGCCGCAGCGCCCGCTCGCCGGCGATATCCGGGCGAGCACTATCCCGCCGGACGCCACAGGCGGGTAACATAGGTAACGGAAAACGTTTCCGGTTACCCGTTACCGATCGGAGGGGAGATGGCTATGTCGACGTCGGAGAAGATCGCCAGGGCCTATGGGGTGCTCGTCGCGCGAGGGGACAAGGTCACCGTGCGCAGCGTGCAGCGTGAAGCGGGGGTGCGCATCGGTGAGGTGGCCGCGTGGATGCGTGAACACGCCACCGGCGCTGCTGGGGACGTGCCCGAGGCTCCGGATCTGTCGGAGGCGATGTCGGCGATGGTGCAGTCGGTGTGGGCCGCGGCGTGGAAGCGGGCCGCGGAGCAGGCGGACGAGGCGACCGCCGTGGCGCTGGATGCAGCCCGCACTGGCGAAGCAGACGCCCTGGCCGCCGCCGAGCAGGCCGCCACGCAGAGAGATGACGCCGTCGCGGCCTGCGATCGCGCCGCTGGCGAGGTCGAAGGGTTGCGCGCGGAGCTGGCGCAGCTGCGCGGGCAGCTTGACGCGGCCCTTCGGGACGCGCAGGACGCGCGCGCCGAGGCCGAGCAGGCCGACCGGGCCCGGGTCCGCGCCGAGGCGACCTCGGACACTCTGCGTGAAGTGCTGGACTCACTACGCGATAACACTCGCGAGGCCGGCCCGGCCGGCACACCGTCGACCGCAACTGAACGCCCCGACGAGCGCCCCTGAGAACTGAGTGTCAGAGGTGGCAGCCACACCCCAAGGGCACGACGATCATTCGGGGACGCCGAGCTCGGCGGACCGACTCGAGTCGTAGGTAGGCGGCGTCCACGGCGCCCGCGGCCTGAGGGAGAAGGTGGCACGCAATGTGGGATCTTGGCACGGCGACGTTGGCGGTCGCGGTGGTGGCGGGCGGTGCCCTCGTGCTTCCTCCGACCGCGCGAGGTGTGGGCGGGATGTGCGCGATCATCGGCTTGCTCGGGGTGAGGCAGGGGGCGAACGTGGGCGCCGACTCCTCGCGGCGCTGGGGACGCTGGCCTGGTTTATCGGGCACTGGTCGTTCGCGGTCCGCAATGATGCGCGGTACCGGTCACGGTTGGCGCGCGTGGTGATCGACCAGACGCCGCCCGCGGTGGACGCTGCCGCAGTTCTGGGAACTGCGAAAGCGCAAGACGCGCGAGTGACTGAACGCTGACACATCTCTTCCGACCGGAACGAGAAAAGGCCCCGCGGTGTGGCGGGGCCTTTGTTGTGGGTAAGCGTACGTCAGATCAGAACAGCGAAGGTGTATCCAGGGGTGCGGTATTGCCGGATGCGGCGCTGTAGGCGATGGGGTCCCAGCCACCAGAGACTGCGTTGCGGACGGCCAGGGAGCGGGCGTGGCGGTCTTGCCGTCTGAGGGAGGTTCGGATAATTCCGGTGCGTCCGCAGGCGACGGCGTAGTTCAGGTTCGCCGCCTGTGTGGACGGGATCAGGTGATCGGGATCAACGCGCACGCATAGTGGCTCGTTGCAGCGGTGTTCGGCGACGACGCCGGCCAGGTCGATGCCGTCGAGTAGAAGCGCGAACCGGTGCGCTGATTCGGTGCGGCTCACGCCGCCTTCGCGCCAGCTCAAGCGTCCGTACCCATCAACACCGGAGACGGCCCCCGTGAACAGCCAATGTCCGTCGCCGGGGGCTCGTACGACCTTGGCCCAGAACGCGGCGATTGCCTCCGGAGTGGGGGGCAGTGTCGCGCTGTAGGGGCGCGAGTTAGCCGACGGCCCAGACGAGGTGGACCGTGGTTCCAGGTCCAGTCCCGGCAGGGGAACGTCCTCACACCACGGCCCACCGCGGGGATCAGTGGTTGCTGGCACCGTTGCTGTCCGAACTGTCTACAGCCGTGCCCGTCTCAGCGTCTTCGCTCGCACTCCCGGTGCTCTCTGACTCAGACTCGCCGCTGGCTTCGTCGTTGTCGTCCTCGGAGTTTTTTGCGCTGCGGATCGCTGCACCGACGTCGCGGGCAGACAGGCCGGTCATCTCGGCTAGGTCGGACTGGGGGACGCCGAGGCCCCGGAGCTCGATGAGCGCGCCGCCGAGGGTGGCTTCTGCTTCCTCGCGGGCGTCGATCGCGGAGAACACGGCAATAAGCTTGGACTCGCGCTTGCGCGCTCGCTCCAACTCGACGGCCATTGCTTGGCGGGCGCGGGCCCGTGCGGTCTGTGAACGGGAGTCTGTCTTCGCGAGGCCCATACGCTCGACCCTATTGGTCGCCGCTCTCCCCCGCAGTCGCCCACGCTCTGGCTGCCCACGCTCTGGCTGCGGCTGCCCGCCGCAGCTTCCGCACCGCCCCGGCCAGTCGCCCTCCGTGCGTCCGCCACAAAACCCGACTCGCTCTCGCTCCTCTGAACAGTCTTACACAGTAGGCATTACTAATGACGCCTGGAAAACCGCTGGTCACCGACCCGGCCAGCCGCGCCGATAGACGCGCCCAGACGCCCCCGCCTAGACTGGCGTTCATGATGAGCCTGCGGGCGGTGCACGCCGGGACTGGATACCAGTACTTGCTGCGCTCCGTGGCCACCCACGACGCCGACCCGCAAGGGCAAAGCCTGTCGGACTACTACGCCGCCAAGGGCACCCCACCGGGCCGCTGGATCGGCTCCGGACTGACCGGGCTGGCATCCGAGAACGCCATCTCGGGATCGGTCGTCACCGAAGCACAGATGGCCGCACTGTACGGCGAAGGCCTGCACCCGGACACCGACGACCTCATGGAATCAGGGACGCCACTGTCGGCCTGCAAACTGGGCCGCTCCTACTCCCTGTACGCCTCCGGCGTGCCGGTCCTGGCGGCGATCGACGCCGCTGAGAAGGCGTTCGTCTCTGGCGAAGGCAGGCGCCCCACCACGGATGAGAAGGGCCAGATCGCCGAGAGTGTCGGACGCGGTTTCTACACCGAGCAGTTCGGCTACGACCACGCCTCCGGGCGCGACGTCATCGCCTGGGTCAACCGCGAACGAGACAAGGTCCGCCAGGCCGTGGCCGGGTTCGACTTCACCTTCTCCCCGGTCAAAAGTGTCAGCGTCTGGTGGGCAATGGCCGACGAGCACACCGCCTCCCACATCGCGGCGCTGCACCACGAAGCAGTCGCCGAAGCACTCACCTGGGCCGAGAACAATGCGGTGTACACGCGGGTGGGAACCAACGGCATCGAGCAGGTCTCCACCGGCGGGATCGTGGCCAGTGAGTTCACCCATTTCGACACCCGCGGCGGGGACCCGGACCTGCACTCGCACGTATTGATCGCCAACAAAGTGCAAGGCCCCGACGGGCGGTGGCGCACCCTGGACTCACGCGCAATCCACCAGATGCACCAGGCGATCTCCGCCCGCTACGACGCCGTCCTGCACGACCTCATCACCCGCCGAATGGGCGCGCGATTTGTGGCCCACTACCCGCACCGAGACAAGGCGCCCATCTGGGAAGTCGCCGGTATTGACCGCCGCCTGATCGACGCGTTCTCCTCCCGCCGGACCCTGGCCCGTCCGGTCTACGACCGACTGGTCACCGAGTACGTCCAGGCCAATGGTCGCCAACCCTCGCAGCGGGCCGCGTACGCCCTGTGGCAGAAAGCCATCCTCGACACACGCGATGCAAAGAAGCCCGCACAGTCCCTCGATGAGCACCGGCAGACCTGGCACAAGGTGGCCGCCGAGCGCATTGGCCAGGACGCCCTTGCGGCCATGCTCTCCGGCGTCCGAGGTGCCGGCGCAGAGCAGGACCGACCCCTGTACTCAGGCAGCGAACACGCCACCGACGTGGCAACCAAAGCTGTACGCGCGGTGACCTCCCAGCGGGCGCAGTTCCGCCAGTCGCACGTGGACACGGCAGTGTCGACCGTCCTGAAGGGATACCGGTTTGCCTCCGCCGGCGACCTGGAGCAAGCCCACAGCCAGGTCATGGAAGAGGCGATGGGAGCGCACGTCGTGGCCCTGACACCGCCGGAAATGCTGGACCTACCGGAGGCACTGACGGGTGAGTCCGGGGCCGGGGTGGACCGTCACGCCAACTCCCGCAAATACACCACCGCCGCGGTCCTTGAAGCCGAGACACTGACCCTCGAGGCGGCCACCACACCGGTTGCGGTGTTCGCCTCAGGCGCCGACATTGAGCAGGCCCTGGCCCGCCACGAACTCGAGCACGGGTGGGCGCTCAACGCCGGGCAGGCCGCGATGGCGCGTCACCTTCTCACCTCCGGCACGCTCGTTGCCGCCGGAGTTGGCCCAGCCGGTACCGGCAAGACCGCGAGCATGAAACTCCTCGCCCAAACCTGGCAGGACAGCGGGCGAGGTGTCATCGGATTGGCGCCCTCGGCAGCGGCGGCATCCATCCTTTCCGATGAGATCGGTGCGACCTCCCACACCATCGATTCGGTGACCTTCACCTGGCGCGGACTACACCCCAACCAACCGGAGAAGACCCTGTCGGCACTGCCGATCAAGATCGCCCCCGGCGACATGCTCCTGGTCGATGAGGCCGGAATGTCGAGCACCGAAAACCTGGCCGCACTGACAGAGATCGCCACTGAATCGGGAGCTGTTGTTCGGCTCATCGGTGACCCCAAGCAGCTCGCAGCCGTCGAAACCGGCGGACTGTTCGGAGAGGTCGCGCGCACCCCAGGAACGCCCGAGCTGCGCGAGGTCATGCGCATGGGCAGCGACACCGAACAAGCCGCCGCCACACTCTCCCTACGCGAGGGAAACCCCGACGCCCTGGCCCTGTACTCCCAGCGGGGATGGATCACCGGCGGCACCCGCGAGCAGATGCTCACCGAGGCAGTGGAGGCCTACCTCACCGACACAGGTGCCGGCCGAAACTCGTTGATCATCGCCTCGAGGAACACCGACGTCGACACCCTCAACGAGATCATCCGCTCAGGCCGCATCACCGCCGGGATCGTCGACGCATCCTGCGAAACCCGAGTCGCTAGAGGCGACACCATCGGCGTCGGGGACACCGTCATCGCCCGCAAGAACGCCAAGCTCTACACCGAAGACCGCAAGTACCTGGGCCGGGTCATCAACGGGCAACTGTTCACCGTCACCGGCCTCACAGGCGACGGCTCGGTGGCCGTGCAAGATATCAACACCGACGAGCAGATGCTCGTACCCGGCAGCTACGCGCAAGACAACATCCACCTGGGTTACGCCTCCACCATCCACCGAGCCCAGGGCGCCACCGTGGAGACCACCCACGCCGTGGTGGACACCTCCGTCGACCGGGCCGGCCTCTATGTCGCCATGACCCGAGGCAAGCAAGAGAACCGCGCCTACGCCGTCTGCGAGCCCGTCGTTGATTTCGTGGCGGAAGATGCCCACATGCACTCGGCTGGCGACCGGGACGCACCTACCGCCTCGGAAGTTCTGGCGACCATTCTGCGGCGCGACACCCACCAAGCCTCGGCCACTGCGGCCCTGCGCGAAGAGATGGACCACGCCACCGACCCGGCGCGTCTGGAAGCGCTGTATCGGCACGGCGTCGACCTGGCCGCCGACGCCTTCACCAGCGCCACTTTGGCCGAATACACCGACGCTCTCCCCCGTCTCTACAGTCGCCAGCTCGAGGCAGATCCCGACCAATACGCGGCGATCGCCCAAGCCTGGACCGACGCGGCAAAAGCCGGCCGCGACCCACGCGAACACTGGACGCAGGCCACAGCGAACCTCGAAACCGCGGACTCCCCCGGTGCCGTCATCGCCCACCGCTTGCGTCACGTGACCGCCGCCGGTCAAGACCGAAGCGCTCTGCCCACTCCCCCACCGGCAACCGCTACTGGCGATGCCGAACTCGCGGCCTGGCTCACCGCCACCCACGACGAACTGACGACCTCGCCCGACGAGGACACCGCCCAGGCGCCCTCGGTGGACGTGGACGACTTCACTGCCTCCTACCTCGACCACCGGGCCGCAGAGGAAGAAAGCGGCCCGGACACCCACTCGACGACCGGATCGCCCTGGGGACCTACGACCGACTCCTCTCCCGACCTCTGGTGACTTGTCCGCTTCGAGCAGGCGGTCAACTGGAGGTGTTAGGCGGCAGTGGCGGCCCATTGATGGGGCGCGGCCAGCACGTCCGCCGCAGGCAGCGCAGCGCGGGCCGCGGCCACCAGTTCCCACCAACTACCGGGGTCTGGCTCGCGGTGGCGATCTTGCGCGGCCATTGCTGCCCCCCAGGTGGTTGCCTCCACCGGCGGCCCGGTCGCGGTGGCCCCGTAGGCCAGGGCGATATCGACGGGGTGGACCTGCTCGGCTTCGGCCGGGCTGGGGAAGCTCCCCCATTCGGCAAGCGCGTCGGAGTCTTCTGCCTGGTAGCGGGTGGTGAACCACCACACGAATACCGCCGATTGGAGGCGGTACAGGCGGACCCGATCGGCGTGGGCCCCTGTCACCCCTGCGGCGGCGGCGGCCCGGGTTAGGCGGGAGCGCCCCTGGTAGGCGCGCCCGCTGGCGGTGCATAGACCGAGGGACTGCAGGGCACGGAGTTTGCTGCGCACGGTGGCCGCGCACACGCCCAAGCGTGTCGCCAGCTCCCCCACCGATACTCGCCCGGTCCGGAGCAGGTCCCACACCCGCATCCCCAGGACACCCAGAGGGCGGGCGTGCCAGATGTCGGCGCGAGCGCATTCCAGTTCCTCATGAAGTTGCTGCGCTAGGACTGGAGTAAATACTGCGCCACTTCCTGTCTCCCCGCCCCCGCGGGTAGCCACCCGCCAGGTCGCGGCCCACGGGCCAACTGCTCGCTGCGTGCGGCGGATCCAGCCCCGGTCGGCGAGATCGGTAAGCCGGTCAGCGACGGTGTCCCTGACCAGGCCGGCGGCCAGAGCCCAGTCACGCTCAGAGAAGTGGACCTCCTCGGAGGCTGCCGAGAGGACGCGTGCGGCCAGGGCGAGCAGGACGAGTCGGCTCTGCGCTCCGGTTTTGCCCTGCCACTGCTCGGGCTGGGCCTCCATGCGCGCGATCAGATCGGCGACGGTGCGCTCGGCGGTGCGGCGGGCCGGGCTGGCAGTGCACGAGGTGCGGGTGGCGTGGCTGGCGGCAGTGACGGCCTTGGCCCACTGACGAGCCAGCTCCTGTTCGGTGTCCAGCCGGGGGGTACGGCCGCCTGCGGTGCGGCGGGTGCGCAGGAATTCCAGACCGGGCCAGTTCTCGGTGAAGGCGGCTCTGGCGAGGTCGCGGTACTGCATGCGGGCGTGTGCGCACGCGAGCACGATCGACCAACCGATCGCGGAGGCATCCCCGCTGCTGGTGATGGGGGTTGAGCAGAGGGCGCGGATCTTGGCGGGCAGTGGGCGGCGTGGTCCGGCCAGATGCGGATGGCCTTCGACATCGACATGCACGGGCAGGGTGGCAACCGTCGGGTTCGCCGCGGCGGCCGGATGAGGGTGGGCGCCGAGCTGCTCGACAGCCCGCTTGAGAGCACGCAGCGATGCGGGATGAATGTCGGTGTCGCCCAGGGGTACCGAGGTTCCGCCGGAGCGGTGGGGTGAGCCCGGGGCGCGGACACAACCGGTGCGCGGGTTCGCCAGTGGGCCGCGGTCAAGTGAGGGCCACGCGGCGGCGAATGCGTCCACTACTGGCGCTAGTCGGGTCGGTGAGATCGCGGTGCTCAGGCGGATCCAGACGTGATATCCCCCGCCGGGTCCAGATGAGCACACCAGATGTTCGATCCCCGCGGCGGTGAGAGCGGATGTGCAGGCGGCGAGGTCGGCAGTGGCGGTTGAGCCGGCGTGATGGGCGTCGAAGTCCAGAGCAAGCAGGCGGAAACGGCCGGCTTCGTCTGTCAGATGCAGCGCGTACGGCACATCTGGGCCGGGGGCGCCGTCGGTGAAGCGCCGAGTTGTCGAGAAGGTGTGGGCTTTGCGCGGGTCGACCCGCACATACGGGCGCGGACTCCACACACACGCCACCGACTCCCACCACGTGTTGACCTGATGGGATGCAGTTTTGCTGGTATCAGAACAAGACACGCCGTCCGGATCGACTGGACCGTCCGGAAGGTATGACCTACCCTGAGAGGTGCTTGGAAGCACAGCTCTCCTAATTGGTGAGCAACCCGAGTTTGAGCGGCAACTCGAACTCTTGACTTTCGATCCCGGCCCACTCGCCAGTGAGCCGGGATCAGTCATTTCATGGGCTGCATGATTTTTAGTTTTCAGTCACACAGCTGATCTACCTCACGCTGGAATCGCCTCCTGGTCGTCAAAATGCGACACGGCTTTGGGCATGCCGAGGTGTGCCGCAGCGACTTCGGCTACGTACTGGTTCATAGAGATGCCGCGCGCCTTGGCTTCACGCCGAAGTGCGTCGTAAACATCCGAAGGTACGCGGACTGTCATGCGTGTCCGCTCCCCCAAGGCTGGCCTGCCAGGCCCAGAACGTGTGGTCGCCATGACGTCAAAACTGACATGGCTGACGTCAGAAATGTGTGCGACACGCTCACGACGTCACAAATGGCGGTAACAAGTGTGGCGCGGAGGCCGCTGTTTCAGCCGATCGTGGAACTCGGCCCTGAGTCATGCTCGCTTGCAACTAGTGTTTGGCGTCCTTTTGAGCTGGCATGAGTGAGTCGACGAGCACCAGCTCCATCAGGTCGATTCCATCGAGCACCGGAATGACCTGCCGCGCTGATTTCGGACAGCGGAGTTGATGGTTTCTCTACGCTG
>NZ_JAALEB010000440.1:0-1222 GCF_014145165.1 Dietzia sp. Cai40
GCTAGCCCCGCTGATTCACGGAGCGTGAGGATTGCTGCTGTCGGGTGACGGCGGGATCCATTTCGTGGGTGGGCGTGCAGGAGTGCCGGCTGGCGCTGCCGGTGGGCGGGTCTCCGGTGGTTCTGTCGTGGGCGGGTGGGTGAGGTTAGGCCGGTTTTGGGATCGCGGCGATCGTGTTGAACACTGCGACGATGGCAGTCGCCCAGGGCCACGTTTCGGGAATCTTCACGCGCCGCCGTCGGCCGCTTCGGACCAGCCGGGCTGCCACGTGGAGGAAGCGGTAGCGCAGCGCTTTGGGCTCGCACAAGGCCAGAACTGCGGCGTCGCCGGTGCAAGCGAGCATCCGGGTCCAGGCCACCAGATCCGCGGCGAGCATCACCGCCACGAGCCAGGCCTGGTTTAAAGCGAACTCCCGCGAGGGCAGACGGCCCAGGCCGGTGTCTTTGGCGTGTCGGATCCGGTCCTCGACCCGGGCGTGAGCCCGGTGCCTGGCCTCGAGGAACTGCAGCTGACCGGTGGCAGTGTTGGTAACGAATGCTTGGTAGCGCCACCCGTCGATCTCCTCGAACATCGACAACTGAGCACCCGGGTGGGGCCGTTCGCGGCGGACGATGACTCGCATTCCGTCTGGCCACTTGGCGAGCATCCTGGGGCTGAGAAAGCCGGTCAGTTCGGCAACCTCGGCCCCGTCTCGGATGTCGCCGGAGGGATTCAATGCCGGCCCCCACGCAGCCTCTGGGCAGATCGCGATGGCCCGGCGTAGCGGGGCGGTGATGGAGAACCCGACCGAGTACTCCACCCGTCGACCGCGGATGCCGTTCTGTTCGGTGATCCAATCCAGAAGGTCATGGGAGGCGCCTGCACCGTCGGATCGAATCAGCAGGTCACGGCGGTGAGCGGCGGGGATCTGCGCGATCGCCTGGCCCAGGACGTCGATGTGGTCAGCCGCGGTGTTGGACCCGGCATTGCCCGGGCGCAGGCTCGCGGCGAGGAACTCCCCTGTGTTGTCGCACCACACACCGATCGGGTGGTACCCGAACGTGCGCTTGTACGTCGGTGCGGCGTTCTCTTTTTCGCTGTGGGTGACCACGATCGTGGCGTCCACATCGAGCACGACCGTCGATCCCAGATCCCGCCCCGCACACGCCGATGCGGGCACCCCGCCGGGCAGGCGGGACCACACGTGACGGCGGGTGCGGGCACGCGCTACCTGGATCTTCTT
>NZ_JAALEB010000441.1:0-2744 GCF_014145165.1 Dietzia sp. Cai40
GGCTACCGCGTGCCCCCGGGCATGCGGTAGCCCTTGCGGTCCCACGGCTGGGTCGCCGCCTCGGGATCGTCGGCGTTGGCGGCGATCCACGCCTTCGCCGCGGGCACCAGGTCGTCGGGGCCGGCCACCAGCTCGTCGACGAGCCCGAGCTCGTGGGCCCTGCCCGGACGCAGGCGCCTGCCCTCGAGCAGCACCTCCGTCAGGGCCGTGGCCACACCGAGCATGCGCACGGTGCGGACGATCCCGCCGCCACCGGGCAGCAGACCGAGGCTCACCTCGGGTAGGCCCAGCTGGATCGCGGGCGAGTCCACCACGATCCGGTGGTGGGTGGCCAGCGCGATCTCGAGACCGCCGCCGAGCGCGGCACCCGCGATGGCGGCCACGACGGGCTTACCCAGGGTCTCCAGTCGCCGCAGTGGCGCCTTGGCCCGCTCGACGGTGGCCACGGCCAGGTCCGCCCCGTCAGCGGGGATCGACAGGATGTCGGCCAGGTCGCCGCCGGCGAAGAAGGTCTTCTTGGCGGAGGTCAGGATCACGCCGGTGATCTCGTCGACCTCGGAGGCGAGCCTGTCGACGGCCGCCTCCATGGACGCCAGGTAGTCGGCGTTCATGGTGTTGGCGCTCTGACCCGGATCGTCCATGGTGAGGACGACGACGCCGTCGGCGTCGCGCTCGTAGGTGATGGTGTTGGTGAATTCGCTGCTCATTGGGGTTTTTCTCGTCCTTGTCAAGGCTGGCGGCCGGGTCGTCTACAGGCGTTCGATGATGGTGGCGATGCCCATGCCGGCACCCACGCACAGGGTCGCGAGGGCGTAGCGGGCGTCGCGGCGTTCCAGCTCGTCCAGGGCGGTGCCGAGGATCATCGCGCCGGTCGCGCCGAGGGGGTGCCCCATGGCGAT
Source organism: Dietzia sp. Cai40 (assembly GCF_014145165.1). Classification (NCBI taxonomy): domain Bacteria; kingdom Bacillati; phylum Actinomycetota; class Actinomycetes; order Mycobacteriales; family Dietziaceae; genus Dietzia; species Dietzia sp. Cai40. The sequence goes on from NZ_JAALEB010000441.1 coordinate 900, forward strand.
CGCGCCGCCGTTGACGTTGATCTTCTCCATGGGGACCCCGAGGTCCTTGGCGAATTTCATCGGCACGGCGGCGAACGCCTCGTTGACCTCGAACAGGTCGATGTCGTCGATCGTCAGGCCGGCTTTGGCGAGGGCCTTGCGGGCGGCCGGGGTGGGGCCGGTGAGCATGATCGTGGGCTCCGAACCGATGACGGCGGCCGAGACGATCCTGGCGCGCGGCGCGAGGCCGTTGCGCTCGCCGGCCTCGGCGTTGCCGATGAGCATCGCGGTGGCACCGTCGACGATCCCGGAGGAGTTCCCGGCGTGATGGACGTGGTCGATGCGCTCGACCGAGTGGTACTTCTGCAGCGCCACGGCGTCGAAACCGGCCTGCTCACCGAGCGCCGCGAACGACGGCCGGAGTGACGCGAGATCGTCGGCGGTGGTGCCCCGCCGGATGTGCTCGTCATGGTCGAGCACGACCAGACCGGCGGAGTCGACCACCGGGATGACCGAGCCCGCGAAGCGGCCCTCGTCCCAGGCGGCGGAGGCGAGCTCCTGCGACCGCGCGGCGAACTCGTCGACGTCCCCGCGGGAGAAGCCCTCGATCGTGGCGATGAGGTCCGCGCCGATCCCCTGCGGGACGAACGAGGTGGAGTAGTTGACCCGGGGGTTCTGCGCCCAGGCGCCGCCGTCGGAGCCCATCGGGACCCGCGACATCGACTCCACGCCACCGGCGACGACGAGGTCCTCCCACCCCGCGCGGACCTTCTGCGCGGCCAGGTTCACGGCCTCGAGCCCGGAGGCACAGAAGCGGTTCTGCTGCACCCCGGCCACCGTCTCGGGCAGTCCGGCGGCGAGGGCCGCGATGCGGGGCAACACCGCGCCCTGCTCACCGACCGGACCGACGATGCCCATGACGACGTCCTCGATCTGTGCGGGATCGAGACTGCTGTTGCGCTCGACCAGCGAACGCAGCACGCCGACGGCGAGGTCGATCGGGGCGACGCTGTACAGCGAACCGCTGGACTTGCCCTTACCGCGTGGCGTGCGCACCGCGTCGTAGATGTAGGCCTCGGGCACTGACATGGGTGGGTTGTCCCTTCCGTCCCGAGCCGGTCTGCGACGACGCACTCGAGACACTCACATGGATTCGATCACATATATCTGTGAATTCGGGTTTACTATGGCCACTGTATCCGCTGTTGTCAAGATCACACCCCGATCCGCCCTCACGAGATCCGAGAGGTCATGACGTCGTCACCACCACTGCCCACGAGGTTCCCGGACGCCCCTCCACCGGGGTCCCGACGTGCGGAGATCGCGCTGGCCGCGGCCGAGGAGTTCACTCGACGCGGATACCACGCGACCCGTGTGGAGCACATCGCGGATCGACTCGCGGTGACCCCCGGTGCGCTGTACCGGTACGTCCCGGGCAAGTACGCGATGTTCCGAGACGCGGTCGCCACGCTCGTCGGGGAACTCGACGCCGCCACGTCCGGTTCCGATGACCTCGACCACCTGGTCGACTCGGTCACCCGGGCGACACTGACCCACCGCTCCCGCGCCGCGCTGTACCGCTGGCAGATCCGGTATCTCACGCCGGAGGACCGGGCGGCGGTCGTGGCGGCCGACATCCGGATCCGCCAGCGATTCTCCGACGCGATCCGCGGACACGGCGCTGTCGCCCGGACCGGGACCCGGGGCGCGGCCGGCGCCATCCTCGCCTGCATCGCCTCGCTCGGCCATCACCGCATCGAGGTCACCGAAGCGGGCGCGGTGGCGCTGATGCAGTCGATCGCGGCGGACCTGGCCGGATCCACCCCGGGCGTCAGGTCGACGCCGACTCCGCGAGCGGAACACCCG
>NZ_JAALEB010000442.1:0-1417 GCF_014145165.1 Dietzia sp. Cai40
CTACGAACTCACCCGAGACGACCTCGCGGACGTGACGATCCTGGAGAAGGCCGACGACGTGGGCGGGGTGTGGCGGGACAACACCTACCCGGGAGCGGCCTGTGACGTGCCGTCGAACCTGTACTCGTACTCGTTCCACCGCAAGACGGACTGGGGCCGCCGCTACGCCGAGCAGCCGGACATCCTGTCCTACATCCGCGAGACGGCGGACCGGTACGGCCTACGGGACAAGGTGCGCACGGGGATCGAGGTGACCTCGGCCACCTTCGACGAGGACACCGCCACGTGGACGGTGCTCACCGCCTCCGGCGAGTCGTTCGAGGCCGACGTTCTGGTCCCCGCGATCGGCCAGCTGTCCAGGCCGGCCTACCCGAACATCCCCGGGCTGGACTCCTTCGCGGGCCCGTCGTTCCACTCCGCCCGGTGGCGGCACGATGTGGATCTCACCGGCAAGCGGGTCGCGGTGCTCGGTACCGGGGCCTCGGCGATCCAGTTCGTCCCCCGGATCCGTGAGGCCGCGTCCCACGTGACGGTCTACCAGCGCTCGGCGCCGTGGGTGGTGCCCAAGCCCGACCGGGCCTACACCGACGCGCACCACACCGCGTTCGCCCGTGTCCCCGGCCTCGTCCCCGCGATGCGCGGGGCGATCTGGGAGACCACGGAGGCCATCGGCCTCGCCCTGACCTCCGCTCGTCCACTGGCGCGGATCCTCAGCGGGTTGGCCAAGGCCAACCTCAGGCTGACCGTCCGGGACCCGGAGTTGCGCGCCGCACTCACCCCCACGGAACCGATCGGGTGCAAACGGATGCTGTTCAGCAACGAGTGGTACCGCGCGCTCGCCCAGCCGGACGTCGACGTGGTGACCGACGGCGTCGCCGAGGTCGTCCCCGACGGGATCGTCACATCCGACGGACGTCTGCACCCCGCCGACGTCATCGTCTACGGCACCGGCTTCAAGGCCACCGAGTTCCTCGCGACCATCACCGTGCGGGGGCGCGGGGGCCGGGATCTGCACGAGCAGTGGCGCGAGGGCGCACGGGCGTACCTCGGGATGGCCGTCCCGGGCTTTCCCAACATGTTCCTGGTCTACGGCCCCAACACCAACCTCGGCAGCAGCTCGATCATCCTCATGATGGAACAGCAGGCCCGGTACATCCGTCAGATCGTCGAGGATCTGGCCCGGGCTGAGCGGCCCGTGGCACTCGAGGTGCGACGTGAGGTCGACGACGCCTACGACGCCGAGATGCTGCGACGCCTCGACGACTCGGTCTGGAGCGGGTGCGACTCCTGGTACAGGGTGGACTCCGGAAGGGTCACCACCAACTGGCCCGGGTTGGTCCACGAGTACCAGCGCCGGACCCGCACCGCGGACACCGCCGACTACGAGACCGTCGCGCCGCGTCGCTCGGCGGAGTCG
>NZ_JAALEB010000443.1:0-1200 GCF_014145165.1 Dietzia sp. Cai40
ACATCACCTACATCCGCACCTACGCCGGGTGGGTGTACCCCTATCCGCCAGACTGAGGTGAGACACCCGGGCTGGCTGGTTGAGAGGCTGGGGCGTGAGGAGAAGGAGAACCCAGCATGACTATCACTGCAACTACTGACGCGGCCCTGGAGGCCTCGCAGCCGACGCCGACGACCTCGACGCAGGAGACGGTTCAGGCCCCGCGGACCGGGCGGCCGGCCCGGCGGACGTTCACGGCCGAGTACAAGCGGCGCATCGTCGCCGAGTACGAGCAGGCCCCGTCCGGGCAGAAGGGCCGCGTGCTGCGCCGAGAGGGCCTCTACGATTCCAGCGTCAAGCAGTGGCGGGCCCAGATCGAAGCGGGAACACTGGGCACCGTGTCCAAGAGAAGGCCCCGGGCTGGCCAGTCGCCGGAGCAGGCGCGCATCGCTGAGCTGGAAAAGCAGATCAGCAAACTCGAGTCAGACGCCGCCCGGAAGGACAAGGTCATCGCCGATCGTGACGCCGCGTTGGAGGTCATGGGAAAAGGTGTCGCGTTCTTGGAAGCGCTCTCCAAGAAAAACAAGGGGTGACCAGGGCCGCCTGGCGCACCTGGCAGGCCGAAACCGCGCAGCTGCTGACCGCGCTGCTGGGTGTGGTGCGGTCCTGCGCCCTGGTCGGTAGGTCGCGGGCGACCCATCATCGCCAGGCCAATCCGAAACCGCGCCAGTATGGGCCGCACCCCAAGGCCCGCCATCCTGCCGAGCTCACCGCCGCCGAGCGCACCGCGATACTGGAAGTGCTCACCAGCGAGGCCTACGCCGATCTGTCCGTGGCCCAGGTGTGGGCCCGCGAACTCGACGCCGGCCGGTATCACTGCTCGCAGCGCACGATGCACCGGATCCTGGCGGCCGAGGCGATGAACGGCGAGCGTCGTCGGCAGGCAACCCATCCACCACGGGCGATTCCCGAACTGGTCGCAACCTCAGCAAATGATGTGTGGTCGTGGGACATCACGAAAATGCGGGGCCCGGCCAAGGGCATCTGGTACCACGCCTACGTCGTCATCGACATCTACTCCCGCTACGTCGTGGGCTGGCGCATCGAGACCGTCGAAGACGGCGAACTGGCCGCCGACCTGGTCGCCGCCGCCATCGCCGAGCAAGGCCAGGCACCGGGGTATCTCCACGCCGACGGGGGCGCGGCGATGACCTCGAAGCC
>NZ_JAALEB010000444.1:0-1713 GCF_014145165.1 Dietzia sp. Cai40
CGCCCCGCCTCGTCGCGGGCGACCTCCTCGGGCGTCCGCCAGGCCGCCCCGGGGTCGACGGGCGGTGGCACCCTGCCGGGCGCCGTGGCGGAGCTCTCGGTAGCGGGTCGGCCCTTGCCGTGGTGCTTTCCCATGCCGTTGTCCCTCAATCCACGATGTGCGTGCGGTAGGTCAGTTCGACCCTACGTGCTTCATCGCACGGCGGGACCACGACGATGTGTGCGACCGCCGTCCACGGCTCGAGTCGCACGTAGTTGCTCGAACCCCAGTGGAACTCGCTGCCGGAGACCTCGTCGTGGACGCTGAACCGGGCGTCGTCGTCGTACCCGAGGGCGGCCATGTCCAGCCTCAGGGTGCCCTCCTGGACGCCGTGTGAGTCGAGTGAGACCACCGTGAGGACGCAGTCGCCGGTGGTGGGGTCGAGTTTGGAGTAGGCGAGGATCTGGTCGTTGTCCACATCGTGGAACCGCAGGGTGCGCAGCTGCTGGAGGGCGGGGTGCTCCCGACGGATCCGGTTGAGGGTCCGCAGCCACGGGGCGAGGGACTGGCCCGCCGCCTCGGCACCGGCGAAGTCCCGGGGCCGGAGCTCGTACTTCTCCGAGTCCAGGTACTCCTCGCTGCCGTCGGTGACGGGCTGCCACTCGAACAGCTCGAAGCCCGAGTACACGCCCCACGCCGGGGACAGCGTGGCCGCGAGCGTCGACCGGATCGCGAACATCGCGGGGCCCCCGCGCTGCAGCGACTCGTGGAGGATGTCGGGGGTGTTGGTGAACATGTTGGGCCGGGCCTCGTCGACGTGCGCCAGCAGCTGCTCGCAGAACTCCACCAGGTCGGACTTGGTGGTCTTCCAGGTGAAGTAGGTGTACGACTGCGAGAAGCCCCGCCTGGCCAGGCCGAACATGCGGGCGGGACGGGTGAAGGCCTCGGCGAGGAACAGCACGTCCGGTTCCGTGCGCTTGACCTCGGCGATCAGGCGGCTCCAGAAGTCGGCCGGCTTGGTGTGCGGGTTGTCCACCCGGAAGATCCGGACGCCCAGGGAGGTCCACAGCCGCACCACCCGGAGCACCTCGGCGTAGATCCCCTCGGGATCGAGGTCGAAGTTGACGGGGTAGATGTCCTGGTACTTCTTGGGCGGGTTCTCGGCGTAGGCGATGTGCCCGTCGGGCAGCACCGTGAACCACTCGGGGTGCGCCTTCGCCCACGGGTGGTCCGGCGCGCACTGCAACGCCAGGTCCAGCGCTATCTCGACACCCCTCGTGGCGGAGTACTCGACCAGCTCGCGGAAATCCTCGATGGTGCCGAGCTCCGGGTGCACCGCGTCGTGGCCGCCGTCCGCGGAACCGATCGCCCAGGGCGAACCGACGTCGCCCGGGTCCGGGGTGAGCGAATTGTTGCGGCCCTTCCGGTTGACCACCCCGATCGGGTGGATGGGCGGCAGGTACACCACGTCGAAGCCCATGTCCGCGGCGTGGTCGATGTGGGTGCGCGAGGTGGCGAAGGTGCCGTGGACGGGCCGGCCCCGCTCGTCCCACCCGCCCGTGGAGCGGGGGAAGAACTCGTACCACGAGCTGAACTGGGCCTCGCGCCGGTCGACCCAGACGCGGTGGGTCTGACCGGCCGTCACCAGCTCGCGGACCGGTCCGGCGGCCATCGCGGCCGCGACCTCGTCGGACAGCGCCCGCGAGGTCCGGGTCCGGGCGTCCCCGGTGCCGC
>NZ_JAALEB010000445.1:0-3702 GCF_014145165.1 Dietzia sp. Cai40
GCGGGAGCTCGCCGCCCACCGCGCCCGCAGGGACGCCGCGGAGGCCCTGTGGCCCGGCTCCCCTCCCGCGCCTGTCGGCTATCTGACGGCCCCCGACACCCCGACCTCGCCCGTGCTCCTGGCCATCCGGCTGGAGTCGGACTGCTGCGTGGCGTGGCGGACGGAGATCGCGGCGGCGCGGTCGACGGAGATCCGGAGGTTCTGCCTCGACGCCCTCACGGCCGCCTCGATCCAACTGGAGCGCTGGCGGACGCTGGTGCCGGGTGCGCCGTTCGAGGCGCTGCCCGGGTTCCCTCCCCCGTCCTGACGGACTAGCGCCCGGCCCCGATGAGCCGGAGGATCTCGTCCGCGGCTCCGTCCACCGGCACCTGGGTGATCTCCCCGGTGGCGCGCTCGCGCAGCTCCACCGTCCCCTCCGACCATCCCCGACCCACGACGACGACCCACGGGACGCCGATTAACTCGGCGTCCTTGAACTTCACCCCCGGCGAGGCCTTGCGATCGTCGAAGAGCACCTCGAGGCGGGCCCGGTCGAGAGCCTCGACGAGCGTCGCGGCTCCGCTGGTCGCCGCCTCGTCCTTGTTGGCTATCACCACGTGGACGTCGGCCGGAGCCGCGGCCGCCGGCCACACCAGGCCCTTCTCGTCGGCGTACTGCTCGGCCAGCACCGCGACGAGCCGGGACACCCCGATGCCGTAGGACCCCATCGTCACCCGGGCGGGCTTGCCGTTCTCGCCGAGGACGTCGAATCCGAAGGCGTCGGTGTACTTCCGGCCGAGCTGGAAGATGTGACCGATCTCGATCCCTCGCGCGAGGGTGAGTGTGCCGTGGCCGTCGGGGGCCTCGTCGCCCTCCCTGACCTCGGCGGCCTCGATCGTGCCGTCGGGGGTGAAGTCGCGGCCACAGACCAGGCCCACGACGTGTCTGCCCGGCTCGTCGGCCCCGGTGATCCAGGCGGTCCCGTCGACCACCCTCGGGTCCACCAGGTACCGGACCCCGCCCGCGAGCAGGGCCCCGGGACCGATGTACCCCTTGACGAGGAACGGGTTGGCCGTGAAGTCGTCCTCGCCCAGCACGGCCACCTCGGCGGGCTCGAGCGCCGCCTCGACGCGCTTCATGTCGACCTCGCGGTCCCCGGGCAGCCCCACGCCCAGCAGCTCCCAGTCCTTCCCGGGCTCACGGACCTTGAACAACACGTTCTTGAGAGTGTCCGCCGCCGTGACCCGTCGCCCGAGGCCCGCTCCGTTGGCCCACTCGACCAGGGTCTCGATCGTCGGCGTCCCGGGGGTGTCGTGGACCACGGGCTCGGGGAGTCCCTCGAGCGGACGGGCGGGCGGTACCGGGGTCACCACGGCCTCGACGTTGGCCGCGTACTCCCCGTCCGTCGACCGGACGAAGGTGTCCTCCCCCGCCGCGGAGATCGCGAGGAACTCCTCGGACGCAGATCCGCCCATCGCTCCCGAGGTGGCGGCGCAGATCACGTACTCGATGCCCAGGCGGTCGAAGATGCGCTGGTAGGTCTCCCGGTGCACCTGGTACGAGCGTGCGAGACCGGCGTCGTCGAGGTCGAAGGAGTAGGAGTCCTTCATGGTGAACTCGCGGCCCCGGAGGATCCCGGCACGGGGCCGCTCCTCGTCCCGGTACTTGGACTGGATCTGGTACAGGGTGACGGGCAGGTCCTTGTACGAGGAGTACTCGCCCTGCACCGTGAGTGTGAACAGCTCCTCGTGGGTGGGGCCGAGGAGCATGTCGTTGCCCTTGCGGTCCTTGAGACGGAACAACGCAGATCCGTACTCGGTCCACCGGCCCGTCGTCTCGTAGGGCTCGCGGGGCAGGAGCGCGGGCAGGCTGATCTCCTGGGCGCCGGAGGCGTTCATCTCCTCTCGCACCACCTGCTCGATCCGCCGGAGGGTGCGCAGGCCGAGCGGCAGCCACGAGTACACGCCGGGCGCGACGCGCCGGACGTAGCCGGCACGGACCAGCAGTTTGTGGCTCAGGACCTCGGCATCGGCCGGGTCGTCGCGGAGCGTACGCAGGAAGAGGTGGGACAGACGCGTGATCACGGTGGTCAAGCGTAGCCGCCCGGGGACCCGCCACCGGAGCGACGGTAGCCTCAGCCGGGTGCGCATCCTCCTCTCGCCCTCCGAGACCAAGTCCGTCGGCGGGTCGGGTGGCCCCCTCGATCTGGCCGCGCTGTCCCTTCCCGCGCTCTCCGACACCCGGGAGACGGTGGCCGGGGCGCTGGTCTCGATGTGTGTCGACGACCCGGAGGGTGCGCGACGCGCGCTGGGCCTGAGCGACGCGCTCGCCGACGAGGTGACGCACGACGCACGCCTGTGGACCTCCCCCACCGCCCCGGCACTGAGCCGGTACACCGGAGTGCTCTACGACGCGTTGGACCAGGCCTCCTTCACCCGGGCCACCCGGGCGCGCGCCGAATCGCGGCTGTGGATCGGGTCGGCGCTCTTCGGACTGATCGCCGCCGACGACCCCATCCCCCACTACCGACTCTCCGCGGGGACGCGACTGCCCGGACTCGGAACGCTCCGCGCGGTGTGGAAGCCCTCGCTCACCGACGCCACCTCGGGCTGGGCCGACGACCTCGTGGTCGACCTCCGCTCGGGCGGCTACCACCAGTTGGGGCCGGTCCCGGGGGCCGTCACCGTCGACGTCGTCACGGAGTACCCGGACGGCACCCGCAAGGTGGTGTCCCACTTCTCCAAGCACCACAAGGGGCTGCTCGCCAGGACGCTGGCGACCTCACGGGCGGAGATGGCGGACGTACAGGCGCTCCTGCGGGTGGCCCGCCGGGCGGGGCACACCCTCGAACACAACTCGCCCTCCACCCTGACGATGGTGACCGGACCCTGAGGGGGACGCGGGCCCCTGTGGTCAGGACCCGGGCCCCCGAGGACAGGACCCGGGGCCCCGAGTAGAGGACCCGGGCCCCCGAGGGCGGGATTCAGGCCCGGGTCAGCACCTGCGGGAGTCCGGCGACCTCGCCGACAACCACTATCGCCGGCGGCCGGACCCCGCGGTCGGTGAGCGTGGTGGCCATGGTGCCGACCGTGCACCGGTGGGTGACCTGACCGTCGAGGCTGCCGTCCACGATGATCGCGGCGGGGGTATCCGGCGATCGGCCACCGGCCATGAGCGAGTCGGCGATGGCCGGGGAGTTCTTGACGCCCATCAGCACAACCAGCGTCCCCCGCATCCGGGCCAGGGCCTCCCAGTCGACCAGGGAGCCCGGGTGCCCCGGCGGGAGGTGACCCGAGACGATGGTGACCTCGTGGGTCATGCCGCGGTTGCTCACGGGGATCCCCGCGAGCGCGGGAACGCTGAGCGCGCTGGACACCCCGGGGACGACGGTGCAGGGGATCCCGGCCTCGGCGCAGGCGTGGGCCTCCTCGTATCCCCGCCCGTAGAGGAACGGGTCGCCGCCCTTGAGCCGGACGACGAACTTGCCCTCCCTCGCGCGGTCCACGAGGACCCGGTTGATGGCGTCCTGGGCCATCGAGCGCCCGTACGGGATCTTGGCCGCGTCGACGATCTCGACGTCCGAACGCAGCTCCCCCAGCGGCCGCTGCGGGGCGAGCCGGTCGGCCACCACGACGTCGGCGCGCGCGAGGAGACGCCTGCCCCTCACGGTCATGAGGTCGTCGGCGCCCGGCCCCCCGCCGACCAGCGCGACCGTCCCCCGCA
>NZ_JAALEB010000446.1:0-3993 GCF_014145165.1 Dietzia sp. Cai40
GCACGTAGTACGGGCCCTCGATGGAGCCCTTGGTGCCGTTGAAGATCCGGCTGTTGGAGTCCTCGATGAAGTGCTCGAGGAAGACGTCGAGCCACAGCGGCCACTCGCCACCCTCGCCGACGCTGATGAGCCACTGCTTGAGGACGCGGTACTCGTCGTAGGTCACCTCGTGCTGGTAGATGACCTCGGACAGCTTGGTCAGCACGTCCTTGTAGATGGCGGCCGCGCGCTCGGGCGAGGTGTCGGACCCGACCCGGTTGCCCTTGAACTTGTCGGTGGCGGCGCTACCGGAACCGGAGGCGGTGGGGACTGCGGTGGTGGGGACAGCGGTGGTGGGGACAGCGGTGGTGCTCATGACGCTCCCTGCGTGAGTGGGGGGACTGGATCGGGCCGGTGGACGATGTCCCGGTTCGGGATCCCCGTCGGCCGATGCCCTCACTGTGCCCCCGCCGCGGGTGTGTCGTCAATCACCCTTCTATACGTTTGTAGTGGCTTCCGTGTGCGCGTTTCGCGCCTCCCGAGCACGTTCCCGCAGATGAGCGTCCGGATGCGGCCTCGCTGTTCGCGGTGCGAACAACTGACACCTAGGCACGACTAGGCAAACCCCTAGTGTGACTCGTCCCACAGTCAGGCACCGTTGGGGTCATCACGGCACCAGGTCGCCTGAGTGGTGGCCCGCCCCGACCCCGCTAGGAGCACTCGATGTCCGATCGACTCGACCATCTGCAGCACACTCTCGACACCGCTCTCGAGGACCGTCCCGCCGAGGGCGTCATCCGCGCGAACCGTCGCATCTTCACCGACGAGGAGCTGTTCGAACTCGAGATGACGCACATCTTCGAGGGCAACTGGGTCTACCTGGCGCACGAGAGCCAGATCCCGAACATCGGCGACTACTTCACCACCGACATCGGCCGCCAGCCCATCATGATCACCCGCGGCAGGGACGGAGAGCTGAACTGCCTAATCAACGCCTGCTCGCACCGCGGGGCGATGCTGTGCCGCCGCAAGACCGACAACCGCACCACTCTGACCTGCCCTTTCCACGGGTGGACTTTCTCCAACTCCGGTGAGCTACTGAAGGTCAAGGACCCGCGGGACGCCGGCTATCCGGAGCAGTTCAATACCGGCGGTTCACATGACCTTCGCCGTGTGGCCCGGTTCGCCAACTACCGCGGGTTCCTCTTCGGCAGCCTGAACCCCGACGTGCTGCCGATCGAGGAACACCTCGGTGACAGCCGGACCATCATCGACATGCTCGTCGACCAGTCCCCGGAGGGCCTGGAGGTACTTCGTGGGTCCTCGACCTACACCTTCGACGGCAACTGGAAGCTCCAGGCCGAGAACGGTGCGGACGGATACCACGTCTCGGCGACCCACTGGAACTACGCGGCCACCACCGCCCGGCGGGGCTCCGGTGAATCCAAGAACGAGACAAAGGCCATGGACGCCGGCACCTGGGGCAAGCAGGGAGGCGGCTACTGGTCGTTCGACCACGGCCACCTGCTGCTGTGGATGTGGTGGGGCAACCCCGAGGATCGTCCGCTGTGGGAGCGCAGGGACGAACTGGCCGAGCAGATCGGCGAGAAGAAGGCGGAGTTCATGGTCGGGGCCTCCCGGAACCTGTGCCTCTACCCCAACGTCTACCTGATGGACCAGTTCTCCAGTCAGATCCGGCACTTCAAGCCGATCTCCGTGGACAAGACCGAGGTGACGATCTACTGCATCGCCCCCAAGGGCGAGAGCGCCGAGGCGCGCGCCGCCCGGATCCGCCAGTACGAGGACTTCTTCAACGCGACGGGCATGGCGACGCCGGACGACCTGGAGGAGTTCCGCTCCTGCCAAAAGACCTACCTGGCCGGCGCCGCACCGTGGAACGACATGACCCGCGGATCCACGCACCAGGTCGCCGGACCCGATGCCACCGCCCGAGGTCTGGGGATGGAGAACGTGCTCTCCTCCGGCGCCAAGACCGAGGACGAGGGCCTGTACCCGGTACAGCACGGGTACTGGCTCGAGACCATGCGCCGCGCGTTGGAGGCGGAGGAACGCGCCGCCGCCGAGGCGGGGAAGAACGGGGTGGCGCAGAGCGTCGCCGCGTCCGCCTCCCTCTGATCTGACCCGCGCTGATCTGACCCGCGCCCCCTCCTCCCCACGCCCACGAAAGGACCGATCATGTCCGCACCCTCAGTATCTGAACCGGCGGTGGCGTCGATCTCCGTCGAGGAGATCTCCGCCTTCCTCTTCCGCGAGGCCCGCCTTCTCGACGACCGGCAGTTCGAAGCATGGATCGAGTGCTATCGCGAGGACGCGATGTACTGGATGCCCGCGTGGGACGACGACGGCGAGCTCACCACGGACCCCTACTCCGAGATCTCGCTCATCTTCTATCCCAACCGGGCCGGCATCGAGGACCGGGTGTTCCGCATCCGTACCGACCGGTCGTCGTCCACCTCCCTCCCGGAACCCCGCACGGGCCACCTCATCAGCAACATCGAGGTGACGGACAGGCGACCCGGCGAGGTCGACGTCCGCTTCAACTGGCTCTCCTCGTACGTCCGCTACAAGACCACCGACCAGTACTTCGGGACGTCCTTCTACACCCTCGACGTCACCGGGGAGACCCCGCTGATCACGTACAAGAAGGTCGTCCTCAAGAACGACTACATCCACCACATCGTGGACGTCTACATGGTGTGACCCGCGTTGCCACGAGTCCGCCCCACCGGGGCGTCGACGATCACCGGACCGCCCAGTGCGGTCGATCATGCCAGCGACAAGAAGTGAGATCCCATGAGTTACCAGGTGGCCCTGGGCTTCGAGGACGGTGTGACGCGCTTCATCACATGCGGCCCGTCGGAAACCGTCGCCGACGCCTCGTACAAGGCCCGAATCAACATCCCCCTCGACTGCCGCGACGGAGCATGCGGCACGTGTAAGTCACTGTGCGAGTCGGGAGACTTCGACGGCGGCGACTACATCGACGACGCACTCACCGCTGCCGAGGCCGAGGCCGGATTCTGCCTGCCGTGCCAGATGGTCCCCCGCTCGGACCTGGTGGTCCAGATCCCCACCACCTCGGACGTGGCCAAGACGACCGCGGCCGCCCACCCGGCGACCGTCACGGCGGTCGAGCGCCTGGCCGAGGGCGCGTTCGCGCTGACCGTGGAGCTCGACGACCGTGGAGCCCTGGCGTTCCTGCCGGGGCAGTACGTGAACGTCTCGGTTCCCGGCACCGACCAGGTCCGCTCGTACTCGTTCTCGACCGGCCCGGACGACGACCGCCTGTCGTTCCTCATCAAGTACGCCCCGGGCGGCGCGATGTCCGAGTACCTGGCGCAACGGTGCACGGTGGGCGATCGGCTCGACCTCACGGGCCCGATGGGCAGCTTCTTCCTGCGCGAGTCACCGCGACCGCTGCTCCTGCTCGCGGGGGGCACCGGACTCGCGCCCGTCCTGTCGATCCTGGAGAGCCTCGCCGTCGCCGGTTCCGGGGACAGGCCCGTGCACCTGGTCTACGGCACGTCACGCGACACCGACGTGGTGTGCACCGATCTGCTCGACGACTACACGACACGGCTGCCGGGGATGACGTGGGACCTGGTCGTGTCCGACCCGGCCACGGCGTTCCCGAACACCGGATACGTCACCGGGTTGATCCGGCCAGAGCACCTCCATGACGGGACGGCCGACATCTACCTGTGCGGTCCGCCGCCGATGGTGGAGTCCGTCCGGACCTTCCTGGACACCGAGGGCCTGGAGGTCACACACTTCTACTACGAGAAGTTCACCCCGGCCACCGTGGCCGGAGACGGGGCGGCCGATCCGGACGCCCGGGTCGAATCCACCACACCCGTTGAGACCCCGGAACCCACCGCCCACGCCGCGGTCGCACCGGTCGTCGTCGACACCACCGCCGCCCGCGCGGAACACGAGCCGGTCGCGGTCGCCACGGCCCCCGACGGGCTCGCCACAGCCGGGCCCGTCTCAACC
>NZ_JAALEB010000447.1:0-3055 GCF_014145165.1 Dietzia sp. Cai40
ACTGGGACCCCGGCGACCGGCGGGCTCTGACGTGCGCGTTCCAGACGCTGACCACCGGGTCGTCGAGCAGCTCGGCCGCCAGGTCCAGGACCTGCTTTCCCGTGCGGGTGGCGCCGTCGCGCAGTTCCCGCGTCAGCCGGGTGGCGTGCAGTCGCCGGTCGATGCGGGTCACCGCGTCCAGCAGTGCGTCCGTGTCACGGCCCCCGTGCTCGCGGGTAGCCGCCCACGCGAGCGCGAGCGCGACCGAGTCCGCCGGGCCGATGGCGTGGCGCAGCATCGAGTGCAGCACCTCCGGTAGGCGCCGGGCGTCGACCTCCCCGCGCTGGGCCAGCCCCTCGAGCCCGTGGGACAGGGTGTACATCCCGGAGGGGAAGGACGAGTCGGTGAACTGCAACGCGAGCAGCAGCCGCGACAGATCGGTGCCGCTCATGCCAGGTAGTGCAGCTGGGCCAGCGGCAGCGTGGTGGCCGGGGCGATGGTGGCGGGCTCGCCGTCGACGGTGACGACGTAGGTCTCGGGATCCACCTCGATGGTCGGGCAGCGGTCGTTGCGGACCATGTCCTTCTTGCCGATCCCGCGGCAGCCGCGCACGGGCAGGCACGGCGAGGTCAGGCCCAGTTCCTCTGGCACGCCGGCCTCGATCGCCGCGGAGGACAGGAACGTCACCCGCGTGGACTGCAACGCCCCTCCGTACGCGCCGAACATCGGCCGGTAGATCACCGGCTGCGGCGTGGGCAGCGACGCGTTGGGATCGCCCATCGGCGCCCACACGATCATCCCGCCCTTGATGATCAGCGACGGCTTGGCCGCGAACGAGTCCACCGGCCACACCACCAGGTCCGCGAGCTTGCCTGGCTCGATCGAGCCCAGGTGGTCGGCGATGCCCGCGGCGATGGCGGGGTTGATGGTCATCTTGGCGACGTAGCGCAACACGCGCTCGTTGTCGTTGCGGTCGGTGTCCTCGGGCAGCGGCCCTCGCTCGACGCGGCAGTGGTGCGCGGTCTGGAACGCCCGCTGCCAGGACTCGCCGATCCGACCCATCGCCTGCGAATCCGACGAGAAGATCGAGATGATGCCCTCGTCGTGCAGCACGGTCTCGGCGGCGATGGTCTCGGCCCGCACGCGGGAGTCGGCGAAGCTGACGTCCTCGGGGATGTCGTGCGACAGGTGGTGGCAGACCATCACCATGTCGAGCAGCTCGTCGACCGAGTTGACCGTGTACGGCAGCGTCGGGTTGGTGGAGGCGGGCAGGACGTTGGGCTCGCCGCACACCCGCAGGATGTCGGGCGCGTGGCCGCCGCCGGCGCCCTCGGAGTGGAAGGTGTGGATGGTCGAGTCGCCGAACGCGGCGCGGGTGTCCTCGTAGAAGCCGGACTCGTTGAGGGTGTCGGTGTGGATCGCGACCTGCACGTCGTACTGGTCGGCGACCTCCTGCACGCAGCGGATGGCCGCCGGGGTGGTCCCCCAGTCCTCGTGGATCTTCAGCCCGGCCGCCCCGGCCACGATCTGCTCGACCGCCGACTCGGGCTGGGAGGTGTTGCCCTTGCCCAGGATCCCGATGTTCACCGGCAGCCCGTCGGCGGCCTGCAGCATCCGGCCGATGTTCCAGGCGCCCGGCGTGCAGGTGGTCCCCTTGGTGCCCTCGGACGGGCCGGTCCCTCCGCCGAACATGGTGGTCACCCCGTTGGACAGGGCCTCGTCCACCTGCTGTGGGGCGATGAAGTGGATGTGGGTGTCCACTCCCCCGGCGGTGACGATCTTGTGCTCGCCCGCCACCACCTCCGTGCCGGGGCCGATCACCAGCTCGGGGTGCACTCCGTCCTGCAGGTGCGGGTTCCCGGCCTTGCCCACGGCCACGATCCGGCCGTCGCGAATCCCGATGTCGCCCTTGACCACGCCGATCACGGCGTCGAGGATCGTGGCCCCGGTGATTACCAGGTCGAGCGCGCCCGAGGCCCGCGTGCCGGCCGGGTCCTGCGCCATGCCGTCCCGGATCGCCTTGCCGCCGCCGTAGACGGCCTCCTCGCCGTAGCCGGACGTCCCGTCGGTGGTGACGGCGTTGTGATCAGTGGTGATCTCGACGGTCAACACCGTGTCCGCCAACGTCAGTCGGTCCCCGACCGTGGGTCCGTAGATGTCGGTGTAGGTCGCGCGCGGGAGCACGGTCGGCGGGCCCTCGGCGACGGGAACACCGTCCGCGGGCGGCCGGGCCTCGTTGTCGTCGTCATCGGCCACGTCCGCGCTGTCGCAGAGGAACCCGCCGTCGCGCATGCGCCCCATCGCCCGCTCACGCACGGCCGGATCGTCGAGACGACCGTCGACCAGCCCGGAGAAGCCGTGGCAGACGCGCTCGCCGGCGTAGTCCACCAGCCGCACCGTGCGGGTCTGACCGGGTTCGAACCGCACCGCCAGGCCCGCGCCGATCGCCAGGTGGCGCCCGTAGGCGGCGGGCCGGTCGAACCGGAGCTCGCGGTTGGCCTCGAAGAAGTGGTAGTGCGAGCCCACCTGGACGGCGCGGTCGCCGGTGTTGGTCACCGCGAGTTCGACGGTCGCGCGCCCGGCGCCCAGCGTGATGTCGCCGTCGCCGTACTGGTACTTCCCGGATCCGGACATCGCGCTCCTCGGGGTCGGTGCGGTGGTGGGTTGGTGGAGTGGGGGCTAGTGCGAGTGGGTGTGGACGCTGCCGTCGGCCGCCACGTGGGAGTGGGCGTAACCGTGGCCGTCCTCGGCGTCGAGTGCCGCGTCGATGCCGTCCCGTCCGTGATCGAGCCGGTGGACCGCCTCGCGCACGCGGGTGTCGATCACGCTGCGCAACACCGCCGGGCCCAGGAGGTACTCGCCCTCGCCGGGCAGGTCCCGGCCGGTGACCGGCGCCGGTGCCAACGTGGCGCTCACGACCACCGGGCGCTCCGACCCGAGCGCATCGAGCCGAGCGAGACCGCCGGCCAGGTCGGGGTCCGGCTCGGTACCGCCGTGGAACGCGACCTCGACCAACCCGGGCCGGCCGTACTGCCGCGCGAGCCGGGCCAGGCGGAACAGCTCCGCGTCGGCGAAC
>NZ_JAALEB010000448.1:0-260 GCF_014145165.1 Dietzia sp. Cai40
CCAGTGCGCGACCGCACGGGCGAGCCCGGCCGCCACGAGCACCGTCACCAACAACAGCGCCTGCATCGACCAGTGCGGATCCGTCGTGGGCAGCGCCGCCGCGAGCGGGACCTCGGGCATCGGCCCGCGGGACACGGCGAACACACTGTACGAGGCCTCCCCGAGGTGGGCCTCCCCGCCGACCGCGAGGGTGGCCGCGGCCATGACGACGTTCGGAAGGTAGGCGATGGAGATCGCCGCGAGCGCCGCGGTGCCCGTGA
>NZ_JAALEB010000449.1:0-3258 GCF_014145165.1 Dietzia sp. Cai40
CGTACCCAGAGCGGCAGGATCTCGCGGAGATCCCGTCGGAAGTACAACCACACCCCCAACCCGGATCCGAACAGCGCCACCGCGGCCGTCCAGAGCAGTGCCGTCGACAGGGAGGCCTCCCGCACGGCGAAGTCCGAGGCCGCGGACCCGACGAGCAGGGAGGCCAGCCCCGTCAGCAGCAACCCCGCCAGCGTCACACCCGCCACGGCGGCGGCGGCCTCGCGCGGACCGGGCTCCTCGACGTCGGCGAGCACCGCGCGGGTCTGCCGGGCCAGGACCGCCACGTAGATCAACGGCGGGAGCAGGGGCAGGAAACCCAGGGACACCGCGTCCACGGTGAGCGGCACCCGGTTGACCACCAGCCACTCCACCGCGACCACTGCGAACAGCGAGTCGAACCCCCGCGCGGTGAACACCAGGATCGCCAGCGTGACGGCAGCGAGGACCAGGACGGTGACGATGACGGGGAGCGCAGCGGCCGCCGCCGTCCAGAGCAGCGATCGGGCGCCCGCCGGGGTCCGTCTCGCGGCGGGCCGGATGACACGTGGAGGACTCACCCTGCCACCGTAGAGACCCGCCTACCCACGCCCGCCCCCGGCACGCCGCGACCCCCGCCATCCGGGGATGGGCGGGGGTCGGGGAACGCTCACTCGCGGCGGCCCGGAGGGCTGCCGCGGGCGGATCACATCGCGTCGAGGATCTCCTTGGCGAGCGCCGCGGTCGCGGACGGCGTCTTGCCGACCTTGACACCGGCGGCCTCGAGGGCGTCCTGCTTGGCCTGCGCGGTACCCGCGGAGCCCGACACGATGGCGCCGGCGTGGCCCATGGTCTTGCCCTCGGGAGCCGTGAAGCCCGCCACGTAGCCGACGACCGGCTTGGTGACGTTGGCCTTGATGTAGTCGGCCGCGCGCTCCTCGGCGTCGCCGCCGATCTCGCCGATCATCACGATGACCTTGGTCTCCGGGTCGTTCTCGAAGGCCTCGATGCAGTCGATGTGCGTGGTGCCGATGATCGGGTCGCCGCCGATACCGATGGCGGTCGAGAAGCCGTAGTCGGCCAGCTCGTACATCATCTGGTAGGTCAGGGTGCCCGACTTGGACACGAGTCCGATCGGGCCCTTGCCGGCGATGTTGGCCGGCGTGATGCCGACCAGCGACTCGCCCGGCGTGATGATGCCCGGGCAGTTGGGGCCGATGATGCGGGTCTTGTTGCCCTTGGACACGTTGTAATTCCACGCGTCGGCGGTGTCCAGGACCGGGGCGCCCTCGGTGATGACCACGGCCAGCGGGATCTCCGCGTCGATGGCCTCGATGATGGCGTCCTTGGTGAACGGCGGCGGGACGAAGAGGATCGTCACGTCGGCACCGGTGGCCTCCATGGCCTCGGAGACGCTGCCGAACACGGGGAGCTCGACGTCGTTGCCGTCGGCGTCCTTGTGGGCCACGGTGGTGCCGGCCTTGCGGGCGTTGACGCCACCGACGACCTGGGTCCCGGCCGCGAGCATGCGGGCGGTGTGCTTGGTGCCCTCGCCGCCGGTGATGCCCTGGACGATGACCTTGCTGCCTGAGTTGAGGAAGATCGACATATCTGGTTGTTCCTACTCTTCCTACTTGGAGGCCAGCTCGGCGGCCTTGTCGGCGCCGGAGTCCATGTTGTCGGCCAGGGTCACGAGCGGGTGATTGGCGTCGGCGAGGATCTTGCGACCCTCCTCGACGTTGTTGCCGTCCAGGCGGACGACCAGCGGCTTGTTGGCCTCGTCGCCCAGCATCTCCAGGGCCTTGACGATGCCGTTGGCCACCGCGTCACAGGCGGTGATGCCGCCGAACACGTTGACGAAGACGCTCTTGACCTGCTCGTCGCCGAGGATCACGTCGAGCCCGTTGGCCATGACCTCGGCCGAGGCGCCGCCGCCGATGTCGAGGAAGTTGGCGGGCTTGACGCCCCCGTGGTTCTCGCCGGCGTAGGCGACGACGTCGAGCGTGGACATGACCAGCCCGGCGCCGTTGCCGATGATGCCGACCTGACCGTCGAGCTTGACGTAGTTGAGGTCGTTCTCCGCGGCCTTCTGCTCGAGGGGATCCGTGGTGCCGGCGTCGGCGAAGTCCGCGAACATCTCCTTGTGACGGAACTCGGCGTTCTCGTCCAGGGTGACCTTGCCGTCCAGCGCGAGGATCTCGTCGTTCGGGGTGCGGACGAGCGGGTTGACCTCGACGAGGGTGGCGTCCTCGTTGACGAACACCTCGTACAGCTTGGCGATGGTCACGGCGGCCGCGTCCAGCACCTCCTCGGGGAGGTGGCCGGCGGCCGCGATCTCGCGCGCCTTGGCCACGTCGACACCGACCGTGGGGTCGATGTTGATCCGCGCGAGGCGGTCCGGGGACTCCTCGGCGACCTGCTCGATCTCCACGCCGCCCTCGACCGAACACATGGCGAGGTAGTTGCGGTTGGAACGATCGAGGACGAAGGAGATGTAGTACTCCTCCGCGATGTCGCTGGCCTCGGCCACGAGGAGCTTCTTGACGATGTGGCCCTTGATGTCCAGGCCAAGGATGTCCTCGGCCCGCGCGCGCGCTTCGGTGGCGTCCTCCGCCAGCTTCACGCCGCCGGCCTTGCCACGGCCCCCGACCTTGACCTGCGCCTTGACGACGACAGGCTTGCCGATCTCGGCCGCGACCTTCTCGGCCTCCTCCGCGGTATCCGCGACGCGCCCCGGGGTGGTGGGGACGTCATGCTTCGCGAAAAGAGCCTTTGCCTGGTATTCAAAGAGATCCATCAGCTCACCATCTTGACGTGGGTAGATTCGCCCGGCCCTGTTGAAAGCCGAGTCAACCCTCATCCTAAGCGGCCAGTGTGTCGCCCGTCGCACCCTGGGGGTAGACGTGTGTGTCGGGTCACAGATCACCGGGTGCGCGACGCCCCTCACGCCACCACTCGCGACACGGCACTCAACTCCAAGCCCCTCAATCACTGGAGTCACACCGGTGTGATCCACCCCTCCCCATCGGACGGCCCGTTACCTTGCGGCACCGTTGCCGATCCGTTACTTTGGGGGACGTCTTGATCACGGAAAGATCACAGCACGACCTCAGAGGGGAAACGCCACCGGTGAAGAACGAGTCGCAGCACGTACCACCAGCGACTCCTGTCGTCGTACCCGCCTCCGGAGCACACGGCGGAGGACGTCACCGTCTCCCCGCTCCCCCGCACGCCCTGCGCGGCCGCGCGGCCGTCCTGGCCGTCGCCGCCGGCGCCGCGGTG
>NZ_JAALEB010000044.1:0-5367 GCF_014145165.1 Dietzia sp. Cai40
TGAAGTTGTGTTCGGCGGTGACCTACTCTCCCACACCCTCACGAGTGCAGTACCATCGGCGCTGGCAGGCTTAGCTTCCGGGTTCGGAATGGGACCGGGCGTTTCCCTGCCGCTATGGCCGCCGTAACTCTGTGAAACAAGGCCCGACCCGCGATCGAGACCGCGGATGGGTGTGTTGTTTCAGATACTGCACAGTGGACGCGTAACAAATTCTTTGGCTTGTTTGTGTGTAAGCCCTCGGCCGATTAGTACCGGTCACCTCCACGCATTGCTGCGCTTCCAGTTCCGGCCTATCAACCCCATGGTCTGTGGGGGGCCTTAACCACGCAAGGTGGTGAGAAACCTCATCTTGGAACAGGCTTCCCGCTTAGATGCTTTCAGCGGTTATCCCTTCCGAACGTAGCTAACCAGCGATGCTCCTGGTGGAACAACTGGCACACCAGAGGTTCGTCCGTCCCGGTCCTCTCGTACTAGGGACAGCTTTCCTCAAGTTTCTTACGCGCGCGGCGGATAGAGACCGAACTGTCTCACGACGTTCTAAACCCAGCTCGCGTGCCGCTTTAATGGGCGAACAGCCCAACCCTTGGGACCTACTCCAGCCCCAGGATGCGACGAGCCGACATCGAGGTGCCAAACCATCCCGTCGATATGGACTCTTGGGGAAGATCAGCCTGTTATCCCCGGGGTACCTTTTATCCGTTGAGCGACACCGCTTCCACTTGCCGGTGCCGGATCACTAGTCCCGACTTTCGTCCCTGCTCGACGTGTCAGTCTCACAGTCAAGCTCCCTTGTGCACTTGCACTCAACACCTGATTGCCATCCAGGCTGAGGGAACCTTTGGGCGCCTCCGTTACTCTTTAGGAGGCAACCGCCCCAGTTAAACTACCCACCAGGCACTGTCCCTAACCCAGATCATGGGCCGAGGTTAGACGTCCAATACGATCAGAGTGGTATTTCAACAACGACTCCACACACACTGGCGTGCATGCTTCACAGTCTCCCACCTATCCTACACAAACCGAATCGAACGCCAATACCAAGCTATAGTAAAGGTCCCGGGGTCTTTTCGTCCTGCCGCGCGTAACGAGCATCTTTACTCGTAGTGCAATTTCGCCGAGTCTGTGGTCGAGACAGCAGAGAAGTCGTTACGCCATTCGTGCAGGTCGGAACTTACCCGACAAGGAATTTCGCTACCTTAGGATGGTTATAGTTACCACCGCCGTTTACTGGGGCTTAAATTCTCAGCTTCGCCTTGCGGCTAACCGGTCCTCTTAACCTTCCAGCACCGGGCAGGCGTCAGTCCGTATACATCGACTTACGTCTTCGCACGGACCTGTGTTTTTAGTAAACAGTCGCTTCTCTCTGGTCTCTGCGACCACACCCAGCTCCCACCGTGAAGATGTTCACCGGGCATGGCCCCCCTTCTCCCGAAGTTACGGGGGTATTTTGCCGAGTTCCTTAACCACAGTTCTCTCGATCGCCTTGGTATTCTCTACCTGATCACCTGTGTCGGTTTGGGGTACGGGCCGTGTATGAACTCACTAGAGGCTTTTCTCGGCAGCATAGGATCACTGAATTCCCCACAACGGGTATGCATCAAGTCTCAGCCTTAATGTGACACGGATTTGCCTATGTCACGGCCTACACTCTTACACCAGTACAACCACTGACTGGCCCAGCTACCTTCCTGCGTCACCCCATCGCTTGGCTACTACCAGATCAGGTCCCGCGCATCCAGACCACGTCATCCCGAAGGATGCTCTAGGCCATTCAGGGCGGTTAGTATCACTGATTCACCATGGGCGCGCACACACGGGTACGGGAATATCAACCCGTTGTCCATCGACTACGCCTGTCGGCCTCGCCTTAGGTCCCGACTCACCCTGGGCAGATTAGCTTGACCCAGGAACCCTTGATCATTCGGCGGACGAGTTTCTCACTCGTCATTCGCTACTCATGCCTGCATTCTCACTCGTGTGGCCTCCACGCCTGGATCACTCCGACGCTTCTATGGCCACACGACGCTCCCCTACCCACCCACACACCTGCCCGGAGGAGGTTATTGTGTGAGTGCCGCGGCTTCGGCGGTGTACTTGAGCCCCGCTAAATTGTCGGCGCAGGACCACTTGACCAGTGAGCTATTACGCACTCTTTCAAGGGTGGCTGCTTCTAAGCCAACCTCCTGGCTGTCTCAGCGATCCCACATCCTTTTCCACTTAGTACACGCTTAGGGGCCTTAGCCGGCGATCTGGGCTGTTTCCCTCTCGACTATGAAGCTTATCCCCCACAGTCTCACTGCCGCACTCTCACACCTCGGCATTCGGAGTTTGGCTGACGTCAGTAACCTTGTAGGGCCCATCGGCCATCCAGTAGCTCTACCTCCGAGGTGAAACATGCGACGCTGCACCTAAATGCATTTCGGGGAGAACCAGCTATCACGGAGTTTGATTGGCCTTTCACCCCTACCCACAACTCATCCCCTCAGTTTTCAACCTAAGTGGGTTCGCGCCTCCACGACGTCTTACCGTCGCTTCACACTGGCCATGGGTAGATCACTCCGCTTCGGGTCTAGAGCATGCCACTATACTCGCCCTATTAGGACTCGCTTTCGCTACGGCTTCCCCACACGGGTTAACCTCGCGACATACCACTAACTCGCAGGCTCATTCTTCAAAAGGCACGCCATCAGCCCGAAAGCCTCTGACGGATTGTAAGCACACGGTTTCAGGTACTATTTCACTCCCCTCCCGGGGTACTTTTCACCATTCCCTCACGGTACTAATCCGCTATCGGTCACCAAGGAGTATTTAGGCTTACCGGGTGGTCCCGGCAGATTCACAGCAGATTTCACGGGCCCGCTGCTACTTGGGAACACAAATCGCCCAGCCACAAAGTTTTCAGGTACGGGACTCTCACCCTCTACGGCCGACCCTTCCAAGTCGTTCCCCTAACCCGCGGACTATCAAGCGCCTGATCCGGCAGAACCAGGACATCATGCCCCACAACACCACACACGCAACCCCTGCCGGGTATCACACGCATGCGGTTTAGCCTCTTCCGCGTTCGCTCGCCGCTACTGACGGAATCACTGTTGTTTTCTCTTCCTGCGGGTACTGAGATGTTTCACTTCCCCGCGTTCCCTCCACACACCCTATGTATTCAGATGTGGGTAACACGCCATCACGCGCGCTGGGTTCCCCCATTCGGACACCCTCGGATCACAGCTCGGTTGGCAGCTCCCCGAGGCTTATCGCAGCCTCCTACGTCCTTCATCGGCTCTTGGTGCCAAGGCATCCACCGTGTGCTCTTACACACTTACATTCACAAACAATTAAAGATGCTCGCGTCCACTGTGCAGTTCTCAAACAACACACACCAACCCCACCCACACCCCCAGCCAACCGGCCGA
Source organism: Dietzia sp. Cai40 (assembly GCF_014145165.1). Classification (NCBI taxonomy): domain Bacteria; kingdom Bacillati; phylum Actinomycetota; class Actinomycetes; order Mycobacteriales; family Dietziaceae; genus Dietzia; species Dietzia sp. Cai40. Next base: position 3,411 of record NZ_JAALEB010000044.1, read on the forward strand.
AAAGAGCATCTCGGGAATCAGTGCCATCAGAAACAACCCACACCCCCAACAAACCAGGGATGCTCACGGTGCTGTCTCAGACACCCAACAGTGTGTTTTGTCCGAACCACGCTCCCCCCGACAACCAGCCCTGAGCCGGCGCCGAAGATCACGGCGAGTCCTACGCAATAGTGTTCCACCCAATGAGCCACCCAGCGCACCACGAACGGGCACGAACCAGGCGCTAACTCTGACCCCACCAACAGGCGAGGTGAGTGCTCCTTAGAAAGGAGGTGATCCAGCCGCACCTTCCGGTACGGCTACCTTGTTACGACTTCGTCCCAATCGCCGATCCCACCTTCGACGGCTCCCTCCACAAGGGTTAGGCCACCGGCTTCGGGTGTTACCGACTTTCATGACGTGACGGGCGGTGTGTACAAGGCCCGGGAACGTATTCACCGCAGCAATGCTGATCTGCGATTACTAGCGACTCCGACTTCATGGGGTCGAGTTGCAGACCCCAATCCGAACTGAGACTAGCTTTAAGGGATTCGCTCCACCTCGCGGTCTCGCAGCCCTCTGTACTAGCCATTGTAGCATGTGTGAAGCCCTAGACATAAGGGGCATGATGATTTGACGTCATCCCCACCTTCCTCCGAGTTGACCCCGGCAGTCTCTCACGAGTCCCCACCATAACGTGCTGGCAACATGAGACAGGGGTTGCGCTCGTTGCGGGACTTAACCCAACATCTCACGACACGAGCTGACGACAACCATGCACCACCTGTATACAAGCCACAAGGGAAACGACATCTCTGCCGTCGTCCTGTATATGTCAAGCCTAGGTAAGGTTCTTCGCGTTGCATCGAATTAATCCACATGCTCCGCCGCTTGTGCGGGCCCCCGTCAATTCCTTTGAGTTTTAGCCTTGCGGCCGTACTCCCCAGGCGGGGCGCTTAATGCGTTAGCTACGGCACGGAATCCGTGGAAGGACCCCACACCTAGCGCCCACCGTTTACGGCATGGACTACCAGGGTATCTAATCCTGTTTGCTCCCCATGCTTTCGCTCCTCAGCGTCAGTTACTACCCAGAGACCCGCCTTCGCCACCGGTGTTCCTCCTGATATCTGCGCATTTCACCGCTACACCAGGAATTCCAGTCTCCCCTGTAGTACTCAAGTCTGCCCGTATCGCCTGCACGCCCCCAGTTGAGCTGGAGGATTTCACAGACGACGTGACAAACCGCCTACGAGCTCTTTACGCCCAGTAATTCCGGACAACGCTTGCACCCTACGTATTACCGCGGCTGCTGGCACGTAGTTGGCCGGTGCTTCTTCTGCAGGTACCGTCACTTTCGCTTCGTCCCTACTGAAAGGAGTTTACAATCCGAAGACCGTCATCCCCCACGCGGCGTCGCTGCATCAGGCTTTCGCCCATTGTGCAATATTCCCCACTGCTGCCTCCCGTAGGAGTCTGGGCCGTGTCTCAGTCCCAGTGTGGCCGATCACCCTCTCAGGCCGGCTACCCGTCGTCGCCTTGGTAGGCCATTACCCCACCAACAAGCTGATAGGCCGCGGACTCATCCTGCACCGAAAAACTTTCCAACCCCCACCATGCGGCAGGAGCTCATATCCGGTATTAGACCCGGTTTCCCAGGCTTATCCCGAAGTGCAGGGCAGATTACCCACGTGTTACTCACCCGTTCGCCACTCGTGTACCCCCGAAAGGGCCTTACCGTTCGACTTGCATGTGTTAAGCACGCCGCCAGCGTTCGTCCTGAGCCAGGATCAAACTCTCCATAAAAGCTTCTCAGCACTACAAAAAGCACAATCCAAGCAAAAAACAAACCAAACAAACTGGCTGTTCAAAAAACGCGACCCCCACGACAGGGATGTGAAAGGGTCGCAACCAAACAAAAAATTTGGCACTATCACAAACAAAACACACTGTTGAGTTCTCAAACAACACCACCACACCG
>NZ_JAALEB010000450.1:0-5726 GCF_014145165.1 Dietzia sp. Cai40
TCGCGCGAGCTCGCGCTTGTCCTGCTCACTGAGCCGGTCCAGGAACTCCCGGCGCACGGTGGCGACGTGATCGGGTGCGGCCTCCGCGATCTCCCGCATGCCCTCCTCGGTCGCGGAGACGAACGCGCCCCGGCCGTCGGTGGGGCAGCTCGTCCGCTGGACGAGTCCACGCCGGACCATGCGGGTCACCTGATGGGAGAGCCGGCTGCGTTCCCACTGCAGGACGTCGGACAGCGCGGTCATCCGTAGCGGGCCGTCGGCCTCGCTGAGGTACACGAGCACCTCGAACTCCGGCTCCGTCAGGCTCGAGGTGGCCTTGAGGTCGCGCTGGATCGCCAGGTGAAGGCGCCCCTGGATCGCGAGGTAGTGGCGCCAGAGCGCCTTCTCCTCGTCGGTCAGCCATCTCACGTGGTCGCTCGGCAGCGGTTCGGTCATGACTTCACTCTACCCTCATAGTTGACACGACACCTAGTGCGGGGATAGAAGTGTGTGACGCATCATCCGGATGTGTGACCCGAAAGGACCACAGACATGAGCACCACGACGACCGTCCCCTCCTCCCGTGGCGCCGCGGCCGAGACCCGCCTGTTCCCCGTGCCCGGGATCGTCCGCGATATCGGCCTGCTGCTCGCCCGGGTCCTGCTCGGTGTGGTCCTGATCGCGCACGGCTGGGAGAAGCTCGTCACCAACGGCGCAGGGGCGACCGGCCAGTTCTTCGACTCCGTCGGGATCCCCGCAGCCCAGACCGCCGCGGTGTTCGCGGGCGTCGTCGAGCTGGCCGGAGGGATCCTGCTGGTGCTGGGGCTGCTCACCCAGGTCGTCGCGGTCCTCGTCGTCGTCGTGATGTTCGGCGCCTACCTGTTCGTCCACCAGGGCGCGGGGATCTACGCCACCAACGGTGGCTGGGAGCTCGTCGCCGTGATCGGGCTGGCCGTCGCCGTCTTCGGCCTGGTCGGCACCGGTCGCTACAGCCTCGACGCGCTGATCGCGGGCCTTCGCGCCGCCGGGGCCCGGAGGACGACGGCCTGACCCGAAGCGGGCCGGCGAGAGCATATCGACAAGGCAGCATCGACGAGAGCACATCGACAAGGCCGCATCGACGAGAGCACCTCGACAAGGCCGCATCGATAAGAGCGTTCCGCACACTCCGCACTCGCGAAACGCGTTCGGAACGCTCTTCCGGACGGGTGGGACTCCCGGTTCTCCACGGGTGGGAGCCTCGGTCCTCGGCGACGGGCGGCCCGCGCCCGAGGGGCGGTGCTCACACGCTGACGAGGCCCGACCCGCTCCAGGGTTTAGGCTTGACCGAAGCCTGCGTGTGGGCACCGGCGAGGATCCAGGGAGAGCAGACAACCGTGAGCAGCAGCGACGAGACCGTCACCGCAGATCAGTCCGCCACCGGCGCGCAGACCGACCAGTCCGGGCAGACCGACCAGGCCGGGCCCGCCCACCGCTACGGCGCCGACCTCGCCGGCCGGATCGAATCCCGCTGGCAGCGCGAGTGGTCCGAGCACGGGACGTTCGAGGCCCCCAACCCCGTCGGGCCCCTCGCGGCCGCCGACGGGTCGTCACCGCCCGAGGACAAGCTCTTCGTGCAGGACATGTTCCCGTATCCGTCCGGCGCCGGCCTGCACGTGGGACACCCGCTGGGGTACATCGCCACCGACGTCTTCGCCCGATACCACCGCATGCTCGGGACCAACGTCCTGCACACCCTGGGTTATGACGCGTTCGGACTGCCCGCCGAGCAGTACGCCGTCCAGACCGGCCAGCACCCGCGGGTCACCACCGAGGCCAACATCGTCAACATGGAGCGCCAGCTCGGGCGCCTGGGGCTCGGCCACGACCGCAGGCGCGTGGTGGCCACCACCGACACCGAGTTCTACCGCTGGACGCAGTGGATCTTCCTGCAGATCCACGGCGCCTGGTACGACCCGGATGCGCCCGCCCGCACCACCGACGGCGGCGAGCACCCCACGCGCACCGGCCGCGCCCGGCCCATCGCCGAGCTGCGCGAGCAGTTCGTCTCCGGTGCCCGCCCGCTGCCGGCCGGGTTCACCGGACGGGAGTGGCCCGATCTGACCGCGGCCGAGCAGGAGAAGGTCCTCGACTCGCACCGGCTGGTGTATCTGTCCGACTCCCAGGTCAACTGGTGCCCCGGGCTGGGCACGGTGCTGGCCAACGAGGAGGTCACCGCCGAGGGGCGCTCCGAGCGCGGCAACTTCCCCGTGTTCCGTAAGAACCTCTCCCAGTGGATGATGCGGATCACCGCCTACGCCGATCGGCTGGTCGACGATCTGGACCGTCTGGACTGGACCGACAAGGTCAAGTCCATGCAGCGCAACTGGATCGGCCGCTCGCAGGGCGCCCGCGTCCGCTTCGCCGTGGCGGATCGGTCCATCGAGGTGTTCACCACCCGCCCGGACACCCTGTTCGGTGCCACCTACATGGTGCTCTCGCCCGAGCATCCGCTGGTCGACGAGCTGGCCGGGCCGTTCTGGCCTGAGACCGTCGCCGCCGGCGGGGTGGACGGTGTGGGCGGCTCCGCCGGCGAACTGGACGAGCGCTGGACCGGCGGGCACTCCTCGCCGGCCGAGGCCGTGCGGGAGTACCGCCGCCGGGCCGCCACCAAGTCCGATCTGGAGCGCCAGGAGAACAAGGACAAGACCGGCGTCTTCACCGGTGCCTACGCCGTCAACCCGGTCAACGGCGAGCAGGTCCCGGTGTTTGTGGCCGACTACGTGCTGATGGGTTACGGCACCGGGGCGATCATGGCCGTGCCCGCCCACGACTCCCGGGACCACGAGTTCGCCACGGCCTTCGGTCTGCCGATCGTGCAGGTGGTGGCCCCGGCCGACGGGCGCGAGCTGGACGTGCGGGCCGAGGCGTACGCGGGTGACGGCGTGGCGGTGAACTCGACCAACGAGCGCGGGCTGTCGCTCGACGGTCTGGGCGTGGACGAGGCCAAGGCCGCGACCATCGCCTGGCTGGAGGGCGAGGGCACGGGGGAGGGGACCGTCCAGTACAAGCTGCGGGACTGGCTCTTCGCCCGCCAGCGCTACTGGGGCGAGCCGTTCCCCGTGGTCTACGACTCCGACGGCGTCCCGCACGCGCTGCCCGACGAGTTGCTGCCCGTCGAGCTGCCCGAGGTCGAGGACTACAAGCCCGTGTCCTTCGACCCCGACGACGCCGACTCGATGCCCTCCCCGCCGCTGGCCAAGGCCACCGAGTGGATGACCGTCGAGCTGGATCTCGGCGACGGCGTGCAGACCTACACCCGCGACGCCAACGTGATGCCCAACTGGGCGGGCTCCAGCTGGTACCAGCTGCGCTACATCGATCCCACGAACCCGGACGAGCTGTGCGCGCTGGAGAACGAGCGCTACTGGACCGGTCCGCGGCCCGAGACCCACGGCGAGGGCGACCCCGGGGGAGTGGACCTCTACGTCGGTGGAGTCGAGCACGCCGTGCTGCACCTGCTCTACTCGCGGTTCTGGCACAAGGTCCTGTTCGACCTCGGCCACGTGACCAGCGAGGAGCCCTACCGCAGGCTGTTCAACCAGGGGTACATCCAGGCGTTCGCCTACACTGACTCGCGCGGGGTCTACGTGCCTGCTGCAGATGTAGAGGAGCGGGACGGGAAGTTCTATCTGGACGGTTCCCCGGACGCTCCCGAGGTGTTCCAGGAGTACGGGAAGATGGGCAAGTCGCTCAAGAACTCCGTCTCGCCCGACGAGATCTGTGACGAGTACGGCGCCGACACGCTGCGCGTGTACGAGATGTCCATGGGCCCGCTCGACACCTCACGGCCCTGGGCCACCAAGGACGTCGTGGGGGCGCACCGCTTCCTGCAGCGGCTGTGGCGAGTAGTGATCGAGGAGTCCACCGGGCAGGCCCGGGTGACCGAGGAGGAGCCGCCGCAGGACGTGCTCAAGGCGCTGCACAAGGCCATCGCGGGGGTCCGCGACGACTTCGCGGGCCTGCGCGACAACACCGCGATCGCCAAGCTCATCGAGTACGTCAACCACCTCACCAAGGCCTACCCGACCGAGGGGCCGGGAGCGCCGCGGTCGGCCGTCGAACCTCTGGTGCTGATGGTCGCCCCCGTCGCCCCGCACCTGGCCGAGGAGCTGTGGTCGCGGCTCGGGCACACGGGGTCGCTGGCCCACGGCCCGTTCCCCGAGCACGACGAGTCCTACCTGGTCGAGGACTCGGTGGAGTACCCGGTGCAGATCAAGGGCAAGGTGCGCTCGCGCATCACCGTCCCTGCGGACGCGACGCCGACCGAGGTCGAGGCGGCGGCCCTGGCCGACGAGAAGGTGCAGGCCAACCTCGCCGGGGCGACCCCGAAGAAGGTCATCGTGGTGCCGGGGAAGATGGTCAACATCGTGCCGTGAGAGGGCCGGGAGGTGTGAGGGCCGGGCGGTGTGAGGGCCGGGCCGTGAGAGGGCCGGGAGGTGTGAGGTCCCGGTCGGGTGGAGGGGTCAGCCCACCTGCACGAACACCGCCGAGGACGAGCCGATCAGGTAGGTGGTGGTGATCATCCACATGGCGTAGCTGGCGAACAGCCACGGCCGCCACCTGATGTGCTGCTTCCACCGCCGGTAGGTCTTGACCCCCGCGGTCACGGACAGGATCACCGACAGCAGAAGCGGCAGCAGCACCACCTCGACCCGGTCGGAGGTCAGGCACGTGCCGCCGGGTTCCGTGCACTCCTCGCCGATGCCGCCGCCCACCGCGACGAGCGCGACCGCGAAGATGACCACGGCCGAGGCGGACAGCAGGACGTAGCGGATGGCCTGGCTGGCCTGGCGTTCGTTGCGTTCGAGGCGCTCCAGCGGGTCGTCGAACTCGCCGATCCCTCGGGGAGACACCGTCACCTCCCCACGAATCCGTTGTGCCCGCCGGCCTCGGCTACCTCGTCGACCGTCGTGATCCCCAGCTGCTCGTCCGTCACCGGCGGGAAGAGCGGACCACCGCCGAAGGCGCCCCGGTGCGACAGCGGCACCTCGCCGTCGTCGTTCGTCACCCCGTGCTCGCGACCGTATTCGGCCGTGATCACCGTGGACCCGCTCAGCGCCGGCAGCGACGGATCGTCGGCCAGTGCCGCGATCACGCGGCCGACGAAGGTCGGGTCCTCGGCCCGGTCCAGGGGGAAGCCGTTGAAGTCGTCCATCCCCAACGACAGGATGAGTTCGGTGCGGATGAGGCCGAGCCACAGCGACAGGGTGGACACGCCGGTCCCGACGAGCTCGTGCGCCATGTCCGAGGCCATCTTGTCCAGGGCGGTCTTGCTCATCCCGTAGAGCACGGTGTGGAACGGCGAGCGCGACCCGAAGGACGAGATGTTGACCATCAGGCCCGACCCCTGCGGGACCATCACCTTGGCGGCCTCGCAGCTGGCGACGTAGTGCGCGCGCAGACCGACGCCCATGAGGGCGTCCCAGTCGCCGGCGGGCCGCTCCCAGAACGTGCCGTTGAACCCCATGAAGCCCTTGGGGTTGGCCCACACGTTGTTGACCAGCAGGTCCAGGCGCCCGGTGTCGGCGACGATGCGGGCGACGACGGCGACGATCTCGTCGTCCCGGCCGTGGTCGCACTCGAGGGGGAGCACCCGGCCGGAGGCGCCGGCCGCGGCGTCGACCGTGGCCTGCAGTCGCTCGGCCGAGCGTCCGGTGACGTACACGGTCCAGCCGGCGTCGGCGAGCGCGGTGGCCACCCCCCTG
>NZ_JAALEB010000451.1:0-3267 GCF_014145165.1 Dietzia sp. Cai40
GGCCCGCACTCCTCGGGAGGCTCGTCGTCACCGCCGGCGGCCGGCTCTTCGGGTCCGACCCCATCGGCACCTTCGGGGGGCGGCGCACCAGCTGGAGGCAGGAGCTCCTCGGGCACGGGCACCAGCTCGTCGGGCCGTGTCGGCGGGGCAGTGGCAAGTGCGGCCCGTGGCGCCGGCACCGTGGCGGGCTTCGCCGCTGCCGGGGTGGGCGCGGTGGCGACGGCAGCTCAGACAACGGCTCGAGCGACACAGACGACCGAGCAGATGATCGACGGTGCGCTGGCAGCTCACCCAACACCCCACCACTACCGCTGACGGCAAGGAGATAGCTGGTGTCTGCATCAGGTGAGCAGGCGGACCTTCGGCTCTACACGCTCGGTGAGAAGTCGCAGCGCACCGGCATGTTCGGCCTGCCGCTGCGGGCCACGATCATCGCCGGGATCGCCTTCATCGCGGCGATGTTGGTGCTGATGCAGGGCGGACTAGGCGCGGGAGCGCTCATTGCGGTGCTGGCGGTGGCGTACCTGGCCCCGGCAGTACTGCGTATCGGTAATCGAACTCTCTACGAGGTGGCTCAAATGCGTTGGCAATTCTGGCGGGCACAGGCCGCTGGTTCCACGGTGTACCGGTCCGGGCCGAACTCGCGGGTACCGGGAGGCCGATACCGGCTGCCCGGCGCCCTGGCCAAGACCGAGCTGCACGTCGGCCGCGACGTGGCCGGCAACGATTTCGCGCTCATCCGAGACCGCGCGCTCAACCAGTACACCGTCCTGTTGGACGCGGCCTCACGCGGCCAGGAGCCGCTGACGGTGGCCGACCGCAACGACATGACCGCCGAATGGGGCGCCTGGCTCGCCGAGCTGTCCCTCAACGACGACGTCGTGGCGGCCACCGTGACCGTCGAGTCGTACCCGACGACCGGGCAGGACCTCATCGCCGCGGTGAAGGACTCGGTCAGCGAGTCCACCCCGGAGATCGCCCGCCGCATCCAGGCAGAGTCGGCGGTGGAGTTCGCTCGCGGCAAGCTCGTCACGCGGTCATGGATCGCGGTCACCTTCAAGGCAGCCACCGCGATGCAGCGCAAGGACCCCGAGGCGATGGCCACCGATCTGGGTTTCCGGCTGCCCGGGCTGTACCAGCGGCTCGAGTACGCGGGAGTGTCCGCCACACCAATGAACCCGGAGGACGCGATCGGGCTGGCGCTGCGTTGCTACCGCCCCGACCTGGAGGAGACCATCAACAGCGCTCGCCTGTCTGGCGAGCCGCTCGGAGTGGACTGGGACGACGCCGGCCCGGCCGAGGCTGTGGCGAAGTGGAATCACTACCGCCACGAAGACTGGGTGTCCCGCTCGTTCGAGATGGCCGCCCCGCCGGCCGCCGCGTTCCCGGACCACGTCCTGCGGCCCCTGTTGGAGCCGAAGTCAGACATTCCCCGCAAGCGCGTGACGCTGATCTACCGCCCGATCGCCGCCGGGGACGGGGTGAGGCAGGTCGAGAAGGAGCACACCGACGCGGTCAACGCTGCGAACAAGACCCGCTCGATCGGCAAGGCCTCTGCCGGCCTGCGCCTGGAACGCACCGAGGCCGCACGGCAAGCGCTGGCCCGAGGCGGCCAGCTCGGCGAGTACTCGCTGCTGGTGACGCTCACCCTGCGCAACCCTGAACTGCTCGACCAGGGCTCGGCGATCATCGGCCAGCTCGGCAACCGGTCTCAGCTTCGGCTGCACGCCACCAACGGCCAGCAGGATGCGGCGTTCGCCGCCGCGCTGGGTCTGGGCGTGCTGCTCGATCAGAAGTCCACGATTTCCTCGTTTGCGAAGGCGGAGTGATGGCCAGGCGCACCAAGACCCCCGTCGGGCCGGCCGAGCTGGAAGAGCTACACGCCCGTATCACCGCCGGCGATCAGCTCCCTCCCTGGCCGCACACACGAACCGGCCGCGCGTACAAGCGGTGGTGCGACGAGCACCCCGACCGGGCCGAGCAGGCGCGCACCGCCCGCCAGGCACCGCAGCTCCGCTACGGAAAGCCCCGGTTCACTAATCGCTACGCCTCCCTCGACGGCCGCGGCTTCAAGGGCGCGTTCTCGGGGCGGATGGCAGTGGTCTCCGCCCCGGCCGCCACCCAGACCTCCACCAACTACGGCTGTGGCTTCAACCCGTGGGTGGTCGGGGCGACCGCCCCGGCGGTCGGCGTCCCTCTGGGGGTTCACGCACAGACCGGCCAGGACGTCTCCGGCGACGTGTTGTCGTGGTTCCGCGCCGGCATCATCGGCAACCCGTCGGCGTTCGTGCTCTCCTTGCCCGGGCTGGGCAAGTCCACGATCATCCGCAAGCAGTTCATCGGCGCGGTCGCCCAGGGCCATGTGCCGATCGTGGCCGGGGACATCAAAGGCGAGTACGTGGCGGTGACCGATGCGATGGTCACCCCGGCCGGAAAGCGCGGGCAGGTGATCCGTCTCGGACATGGGCACGGGCACCTGAACCCACTGGCCGCCGGCGCTCTGGGCGAGGCGATCCCGGTGATGCAGGCCCATCTGGACGAGCTCCGCGACCGGGGCGAGGACAGCACGCGCCTTGCCGAGGCCATCACCGAAACCGAGGAGTCGGTGCACTCGCGGCAGGTCACGATGGTCGTGGCGCTGGCCGAGCTGATCCGCGGTCGGCCGCTGGCTGACTTCGAGGGCCTGGTCATCTCCACCTCGTTGCGTGAAATGCGCCAGGGCGGCAAGTTCTCCTTCGCCTCACCGCCGCTACTGCGAGACCTGATCGACTACATCCGATCCGGAAACGCCGACCTGCGGCGAGCGCTGTTCGTCGCCGACGAAGCGGAGTACAGGCGCACGGTCCGAACCCTCGTCCAGACGCTGGAGTCGCTGACCGACGGCGTCATGGGCCAGGTATTCGCCGAGCACACCACCACCAAGATCGACCTCGACGCCCCGGCGATCTGCATCGACGTCTCGGCGATCGCTCGAGGAGACCAGTCGCTCAAGGCGGGCGTGCTCCTGGCCTGCTGGTCCGATGCCTATGGAGCGATGGAGGCCGCGCACGTGCTGGCCGACTGCGGTCTGGCGCCGCAGCGCTACTTCCTGGCGATTCTCGACGAGATGTGGGCGACCCTGGGCGCCGGGGCGGGGATGGTGCAGCGCGTCGACGAGCTCACGCGCCTGAACCGCACGGACGGCACCGGCCTGTTGATGATCACCCACACGGGCCGAGACCTGGAGACGCTGCCCAACGAGGTCGACGTCAAGACCGCGATGGGCTT
>NZ_JAALEB010000452.1:0-5573 GCF_014145165.1 Dietzia sp. Cai40
GCGCGGCGCGCGAATCCGGACCGCAGCGGCGCGGCCCGCGACCCCGGCCCGCGAACCCGGCCCCGTCCGAACAAGCCCCCGTGACGAATCGCTCACGAGTCCGGGCCGTCGAACCGAAGGAGTCACCATGATCGACCCCACCGAGAACAAGCGCATGGACGACGACGGCGGGTCCGCGCCGCGCGGTGCCGACGACGTCGACCGCCCCACCCTCGAGTTGATCCGACGCTTCCTGGTGGAGCGGGACATCGAGTCGACGTTGGCCGACGGCCGCGTTTTCGTGGTCCAGCTGCCGGGGGAGAAGCGGCTCAAGACCGCCTGCCATCTGACGGTGAACCGGGAGAGCGTGCGGATCGAGGCATTCGTCTGCCGCAAGCCCGACGAGGACTTCGAGAGGGTCTACAAGTACCTGCTGCGGCGCAACCGTCGGCTGTACCAGGTGGCGTACACGCTGGACAACAACGGCGACATCTACCTGGTGGGCCGGATGCCGCTGGTCGCGGTGACCGAGGAGGAGCTCGACCGCGTGTTGGGCCAGGTGCTCGAGGCGGCGGATCACGACTTCAACATCCTGCTCGAGACCGGCTTCCACACCTCGATCCGCCGCGAGTGGGAGTGGCGCGTCTCGCGCGGTGAGCCGCTGCGCAACCTGGACGCGTTCCGCCACCTCACCGAGGACCTGCCCCAGCCGGGGCACGAGTAACCCGCGAGCCCTCGGCGCCCGCCCCCGGCGCCCGCCTCTCCGTCGAAAAGAGCGTTCCGCTCACCCTCTTCTCGGCCGATGTGTGCGGGACGCTCTTTTCGACGGTGTGGGGCGCCGACGGTGTGGAGCGTCGACGGAGCGGGCCGCCGACGGTGTGGGCCACCGACGGCGCGGGCGTCGCGGCTCCCGTCAGAGCTGCTCGGCGACCTTCTTGCGCAGGACCTTGCCCATCGGGTTGGTGGGCAGCTCGCCCAGCGCCACGAACTCCCGGGGGACCTTGTACCCGGCGAGTGAGGCCTTGCAGTGGGCGCGCAGGGCCGGGGCGTCGAGCTCGGTGCCCGGTTCGAGCACGACCGCGGCCACGACCTGCTCGCCCCCGTCCGGTCCGCGCCGGCCCACCACCGCGCAGTCGGCCACGCCCGGGGCCCTGCGCAGGACCGCCTCCACCTCGGAGGGGTAGACGTTGAACCCGCCGGTGACGATCATCTCCTTGATGCGGTCCACCACGTGGAGGAAGCCGTCGGCGTCCTGGACCACCACGTCGCCGGTGCGCAGCCAGCCCTCGTGGAAGGTCTCGGCGGTGGCCGCGGGGTTACGCCAGTAGCCCGGGAAGACCTGCGGGCCCCTGACCAACAGCTCGCCGGGCTCGCCCGGGTCGGCGTCGACGGTGGGGTCGTCCTTGTGGGCGACGCGGACGTCGGTGTCCGGGAAGGGGACGCCGATGCTGCCGGCCCGCCTCGCCGTCGACATGGGGTTGCCCACCGTGATGGGCGAGGTCTCGGTCATCCCGTACCCCTCCACGAGCAGGCCCCCGGTCGCGGCCTCCCACCTCTCGATGAGCTCGTCGGGCAGGCTCATGGCGCCGGACAGCGAGTGCCGGATGCCGTGCAGCGGGATGCCCCGCCTGCCGGCCTCCTCGAGGATCTTGGAGTAGATCGGGGGGACGGCCGGGATGAAGGTGGGCAGGTCCTTGGCCAGGATCGGCATGATGAGGTCCATCTCGGGCGCGGGCACGAGCTGCAGCCGGGCACCCACCGCGATCCCGATCACCACGCAGAGCGTCACCCCGTAGGCGTGGAACATCGGCAGCGAGGCCAGGAACCGCTCGCGCCCCAGCTCGAGCTCGGGCACCCAGGCCTCGCCCATCTTGGCGTTGGCCACGAGGTTGGCGTGCGAGAGCGTGGCGCCCTTGGGCGTGCCGGTGGTGCCGGAGGTGTACAGGATCAGCGCGAGGTCGTCGGCCTTCGGGCGGGGATACGAGAAGTCCAGCTCCGGCCCGGTCTCCAGCTCGCGCCAGTCCAGCGTCCCGGGAGCGGGCGCGGAGAGCTTGGCCCGCGAGGCGCGGAGCGACGGGACGGGCAGGAGCTTCAGCGCCAGGCGCTTGGCCGCGGGGAGCTCGTCGAGCAGGTCGACGGCGACGATGTGCTCGATCTCCGTGCCGGGGCGGTCGGCCAGCTCGCGCACCATCCCGGCGACGACGTTCCAGGTCACCACCACCCTCGCGCCGTGGTCGGCGAACGGGCCCTCGAGCTCGTCGGCGGTGTAGAGCGGGTTGTGCTCGACCACGATCGCGCCGATCCGCAGCGCGGCGTAGAACACCACGATCCCCTGCGGACAGTTGGGCAGCAGGACCGCGACCCGGTCCCCGCGCCCCACCCCGAGGCGACGCAGTCCCTCGGCAGCGTGGCGGACCCGGCTGCCGATCTCGGAGTAGGGGGTCAGTCGGCCGAAGAACTCGGTCGCGGGCCGGTCGGCGTAGGTGCGCACGGCGTCGTCGAACTGGTCGATGAGCGTGGTGGTGCCGTAGTCGAGGTTATGTGTGGTGCCCGGGGTGTAGTGGGCGGTCCACGGCCGGTCGGGTCGATCGGGGGTGTCTCCGGCGTGTGTGGTCATGTCTGCACCGTAGTCCTCGGGCGTCGGGTCATAATGACCGTATGGCTTACGGAACCCTCGTCCTGCTGCGTCACGGTCAGTCCACGTGGAACGCCTCCAACCAGTTCACCGGATGGGTCGATGTGGACCTCACCGACCTCGGCCGCGAGGAGGCGGTCCGCGGCGGCAGACTCCTCGCCGAGGAGGGCATCCTCCCGGACGTGCTGTACACCTCGCTGCTGCGTCGGGCCATCACCACGGCCAACATCGCGCTCGACGCCTGCGACCGGCACTGGATCCCCGTGGTGCGGCACTGGAAGCTCAACGAGCGGCACTACGGCAAGCTCCAGGGCCTCAACAAAGCGGAGATCAAGGACGAGTTCGGCGACGAGCAGTTCATGCTCTGGCGCCGGAGCTACGACACGCCGCCGCCGGCGATCGATGCGGACAACGAGTACTCGCAGTCGGCGGACCCCCGCTACGCGGACCTGCCGGAGGTGCCGCTGACCGAGTGCCTCAAGGACGTGGTGGACCGCTTCATCCCGTACTACGCGGCCGAGATCGCGCCGCAGCTGGCGGAGGGTAAGACGGTCATGGTGGCCGCGCACGGGAACTCGTTGCGCGCACTGGTCAAGCACCTCGACGGCATTTCCGACGAGGACATCGCGGGCCTGAACATCCCCACCGGCATCCCGCTGGTCTACCGCTTCGACGACTCCGGTCTGGTCTCCAACCCGGGGGGCACCTACCTCGACCCGGAGGCCGCGGCCGCGGGAGCCGCGGCCGTCGCCAGCCAGGGCGCCCAGAAGTAGGTGTCGCTCCGGTGAACACGCGGCGAACCCCCGTCCACCTGCGGACTTCCCGCAGATGGACGGGGGTTCTCCGTTGTGGTCGCCGATTCGCCGCACCGTAGTATCTGCCTCGTGCAGGTCAGTCTCGGGATCGCCCTCGCGATCATCGCCGCAGTGGTCGGCTTTGTCGTCGGCGGGTTCGTCGTCCCCCGGCTCAACGCCCGCCGTGAGCTCCGGCTCGCCGAGCAGCAGGGTCCGAGCCGGTTGGAGGTCCTGCGGGCGGTGTACCACCAGGCGCCGTACGCGCTCGCCGTGGTGGACCGACACCAGGACGTGGTGCTCTACAACCGTCGCGCCGCGGAGCTGGGCATCGTGGACGACCGGCTCCTGGTGGACCCGGTGTGGCGCGCGGCCGAGATCACCTTCGCCGGCGGCGAGCCCTCGGCGTTCGACCTGCCCGCCAAGGTCATCACGGGGCGCCGCCGGATCCCGTCGGTGAGCGGCCGCAGCGAGATCCTCGGCGGACACCTCGGTCAGTTCGCGGTGGTGTTCGCCGACGACGACTCCGAGCAGCGGCGCATGGAGGCCGCCCGGCGCGACTTCGTGGCCAACGTCTCCCACGAGCTCAAGACACCGGTGGGGGCCATGGCCGTGTTGGCCGAGGCGCTGCTGGAGTCCAAGGACGACCCGGAGTCGGTCGAGTACTTCGGCGGCCGAGTGGTGAGCGAGGCCCACAGGCTGGGTAAGATGGTCTCCGAGCTCATCGAGCTGTCCCGGCTCCAGGGCGCCGAGCGGATCCGCGATCCCGAGCCGGTGGACGTGGACGCCGTGGTGGACGAGGCCATGCGCAGGTCGGCGTCCGCGGCGGAGGCGGCCGGGATCGAGCTGATCACCGACGCGCCCTCCGGGCTCGAGATCTCGGGCGACTGGACACTGCTGGTCACCGCGTTGACCAACCTCATCTCCAACGCCGTCAACTACTCGCCGGAGCGCACCCCGGTCTCGATCACGCGGGCGCTCGACGGGGACACCGTGATGCTGCGGGTCACCGACCGGGGGATCGGCATCGCGCCCGAGCACCAGACCCGCGTGTTCGAACGGTTCTTCCGCGTGGACAAGGCCCGGTCCCGGGCCACCGGCGGGACCGGGCTGGGGTTGGCGATCGTCAAGCACGTCGCCCAGAACCACAACGGCGGCGTCAGCATCTGGAGCAGGCCCGGGACCGGGTCCACGTTCACACTCGAACTCCCGGCCCATGTGGAGCCGGGTGGCGAGGGGGTCCCGCCCCCCGCCGAGCACGACCAACAAGGAGAGGACCAGGTGCCGTGACCAGGGTGCTGATCGTAGAGGACGAGGCTTCGCTCGCGGATCCGTTGGCGTTCCTCCTGCGCAAGGAGGGCTTCGAGGTCACCATCGCCGGCGACGGCCCGACCGCGCTGGAGAGCTTCGACGCGGAGGGCGCGGACATCGTGTTGCTGGACCTCATGCTCCCGGGCATGTCCGGAACCGACGTGTGCAAGCGCCTGCGGGTGACCTCGAGCGTCCCGGTCATCATGGTGACCGCGCGGGACAGCGAGATCGACAAAGTGGTCGGGCTGGAGTTGGGGGCCGACGACTACGTGACCAAGCCCTACTCGGCCCGCGAACTCATCGCCCGCATCCGGGCCGTGCTCAGGCGCGGCGCGGACACGGAGGGAGACCAGCCGGACGACATCGGTGTCCTGGAGTCGGGCCCGGTGCGCCTGGACATCGAGCGGCACACGGTGACCGTCCGCGGGTCGGTGGTGACCCTCCCGCTCAAGGAGTTCGACCTGCTCGAGTACCTGCTGCGCAACTCGGGCCGGGTGCTCACCCGCGGTCAGCTGATCGACCGCGTCTGGGGGTCGGACTACGTGGGGGACACCAAGACTCTGGACGTCCACGTCAAGCGGCTGCGCTCGAAGATCGAGCAGGACCCGGGCAAGCCGGTCCACCTGGTGACGGTCCGGGGCCTGGGCTACAAGTTCGAGGGCTGACCGCCCCGTCCGGCCCGGGCCCGCTCCGTCGCGGGGTGCACGGCGACGATCCCCAGCTGGCGGCGGCGCCGGCACGCCGCGGCCAGCACCTCGTAGCAGTCGGCCCCCAGCAGCTCCACCAGCTCGTCGCGCAGCGAGACGAACACCGGGTCGGCCCCGACGTGCGCCTCGGGCGATCCGGTGCAGTACCAG
>NZ_JAALEB010000453.1:0-1649 GCF_014145165.1 Dietzia sp. Cai40
GGCCGGGAAGCCGACGTCGTTGAAGAACACGCATCGCCCGCCGTGGCGCCTCGTCCGCAGGGCGGGCTCGGGCTCGCCGTCGTCCCCGGTGAGCTCGTCCTCTTCCAGCCACGGCTCGAGATCGCCGCCCTCGGCCTCCGCGGCCTCCAGCGCGGCCCCACGGTGCTGCCAGTCCTCGGGTCCCAGGAGTTCGACGTTCACGGTCAGTCGCGCGCGGTCGTCGTCGTCACACAGGAACGCCCCGTGCGTACAACAGCCGGAGTCGGGCTGGTCGGCCTCGATGCCGTGGCAGGCCGGGGTGCCGAACACGCAGGTCCACGAGGACAGCAGCCAGGTCATGTCCGCGGAGACGAGGTGCTGGTCGTTCGCGGGGTCCGGGAAGCTGTACCACTCGCGGGGGAAGTCGAGGGGGACTTCCGCGGCGGGCGCGCCCGGGGTGCTGGTGCGTTCGGTGGCGGTCACAACCTGCGACCGTAGACCGTTTAGGGTGGGCGTGTGAGATTAGGTGTCCTGGACGTCGGGAGCAACACGGTCCATTTCGTGGTGGTCGACGCCCATCGCGGCGGGCACCCCACGCCCATGAACGACTCCAAGACCCGTCTGCGGCTGATCGAGTACCTCGATGAGGACGACAACATCTCGAAGACCGGCATCGCCCGGCTGATCGACGCGGTCAACGAGGCCGCCGATCTGGCCAAGGCCACCAAGTGCCGCGAGGTCATGGCCCTGGCGACCTCGGCGGTGCGCGACGCCGCCAATTCGGACGCGGTGCTCGAAAAGGTCGAGAAGGAGACCGGGATCGCGTTGCGCGTGCTCTCCGGCGAGGACGAGGCGCGGATGACCTTCCTGGCCGCCCGCCGGTGGTTCGGCTGGAGCGCCGGTCGGATCGTCAACCTCGACATCGGTGGTGGCTCGCTCGAACTCACGAGCGGCGAGGACGAGCTGCCCGAGCACGCCTTCAGCCTGCCCCTGGGCGCCGGCCGGTTGACGCACGACTGGTTCAAGACCGACCCGCCCGAACGCAAGCGCATCAACCAGTTGCGTGATTTCATCGACGCCGAGCTGGAGGGCCCTGCCCGGGACCTGCGGGCCGCCGGCACCCCCGACCTGGCCTGTGCCACCTCCAAGACGTTCCGCACGCTGGCGCGGCTCACCGGCGCGGCGCCGTCGTCGGAGGGGCCGCGGGTGGAGCGGATCCTCACCGCGTCGGGTCTGCGGCAGGTGATCGCCTTTATCTCTCGCATGACGGCCGCCGACAGGGCAGAGTTGGAGGGCATCAGCTCTGACCGGTCCCATCAGGTGGTCGCGGGAGCGCTGGTGGCGGAGGCGTCGATGAGGGCTCTGGGGTTGGAAAGTGTGAAAATCTGCCCGTGGGCTCTGCGGGAGGGGCTCATTCTGCAGCGTCTCGACCGGGACGCGGGCGGCGACGGAAAGGGGAGCTGAGATGGCCGAGGATCAGGACGGTCAGCAGATCACCGTGGCGGAGCTGCTCAAGCGCATGGGCGCCGAGCAGTCGGACGCGGCCGCACCCAAGGGGCGCCGGCACCGGCGGGCCGACGAGGGCGGCAGCGGCGTGAGCGTCTCCGAGCTCACCGGCGAGATCCCGCGGATCACCGATGACACCGAGCTCAGCAGCCGCGCCGCGCGCC
>NZ_JAALEB010000454.1:0-1842 GCF_014145165.1 Dietzia sp. Cai40
CACACCGGAGAGACCAGACGACGCGGACAACCCGATGCGCGTGGTCTACGGCAACGAGGCGCCGGCGGAGGTGCGCCACGAGTTCGCCCGGCGCTTCGGCGTGACCGTGGTCGACGGGTTCGGCTCGAGCGAGGGCGGGGTCTCGGTGTCCCGCACGCCGGACACCCCCGACGCCGCGCTGGGCCCGTTGCCCGCCGGCGTGTCGATCGTCGACCCGGAGACCGGTGCATCGTGCCCGCGAGCCCGGTTCGACGACGCCGGGGTACTGCTCAACGCCGACGAGGCCATCGGCGAGCTGGTCGCCGACGGACCCGGCCTGTTCGCCGGCTACTGGGGCGACCCGGACGCCGACGCCGAACGCATGCGCGGCGGGCGGTTCCATTCCGGAGATCTGGCCTATGTCGACGACGACGGGTGGGTGTATTTCGCGGGCCGATCCGGTGGCTGGATGCGGGTCGACGGGGAGAACCTGGCCGCCGCGCCGGTCGAACGCGTCCTGCGACGCCATCCCGATCTGGTCGAGGTGGGCGTGTACGCCGTGCCGGCGGGCGAGGTGCGCGGACCGGGCACGATCGGTGACGCCGTCGCCGCGGCGGTCGTCCTGCGGGACGGGGCGGACCCGTCCGAGGTGGCGGCCGGCATGGGGGAGTTCCTCGCCGAACAGTCCGACCTGGGTCCCAAGCAGTGGCCGTCGCTGTTGCGGGTGACCGCGGGACTGCCGCGCACGGCGAGCTTCAAGTTCCGCGCCCGCGACCTCACCGCGCTGGGCCCCGACCCCGCCGGCGACCGTGTGTGGGCGCGTGTGGACGGTCACAGGACGTTCACGCCCGTGTGAGGTGGCGGTAGGTTCTGCGTGTGAACTCCGCTGCACACCCGAGGCCCGAGGGGGACGACGACGACTTCGGCGTCCCCGCGCTACCCGAGAAACCGCTGCTGCGCGGGTGGATCCACGCCGGGACGCTGCCGGTGGCCGTGGTCCTCGGCGTGGTCCTCACCGTCCTGGCGGACGGGACCGCGCTGAAATGGGCGTGCGCGGTGTTCCTGGCCACGTCGTCGCTGCTCTTCGGGATCTCGGCCCTCTACCACCGCCGTACCTGGGGCCCGGAGGCCACCGCGCTGTTGCGCCGGCTGGACCACTCGAACATCTTCCTGCTCATCGCGGGCACCTACACCCCCATGACGGTCGCCGCGCTCGACCCCCCGGCCAGCACGATCCTGCTGGTGATCGTGTGGACGGGCGCGCTGATCGGTATCGCGTTCCGCCTGTTCTGGTTGTCGGCGCCCCGGTGGTTGTACGTGGTGCTGTACATCGTCCTGGGCTGGACGGCGGTGTGGTTCGCCGGCGACCTCGTCGAGGCCAACCTCGTGGGGGTCGCACTCGTGGTCGCCGGCGGCGTGGCCTACACGGGCGGGGCCGTGGTCTACGGGCTCAAGCGGCCGAATCCCGTTCCCGGGGTCTACGGCTTCCACGAGGTCTTCCACACCTGCACGGTCATCGCGTTCGCCTGTCACTGGGCGGCGATGTTCCTGTTCATCACGCAGTCCTGATCCGCCCCACGGCGCGTGGGCGGGCATCCGCGGCCGCGCCTGTACGCCCAGAACACAGCCGCCCCCGGCGATGAACTCTCGCGTGCGCATCGGTGCGGGCGAGGGTTCATCGCCGGGGGCGGCAGTGAACGAAATGCGGACGCGCGCTGACGTCGGCCCGGGGTGATCAGCCCAGGATGGTCAGCCCAGCGTGATCAGCCGAGGGTGGTCAGCGTGGTCAGCCCAGGGTGCCGCGCAGGCGCTCCACCGCCGCCTCGTACTCTCTCACGATCTGGGCCATCGTCTCGGCGACCG
>NZ_JAALEB010000455.1:0-7122 GCF_014145165.1 Dietzia sp. Cai40
GCCACGACCTCCGGATCCTGCGCCTCCGAGATCCGCTGGTGCGCCTCCGCGACGAGGATGTTCTGCAGCGGCATCGGCAACGGACCCGGCGCACCCTCGGCCGCCCACGCCTCGGTCCACTTGCTCTTGAGCAGGCGCGCGGGCTTGCCCGAGTAGATGCGGGTGCGGACGGTGTCGGCACTGGTGGCCGCGACGAGCGCCTCCTGCATCGCCTTGGAGCCGCCGTCATCGCCGTACTCCGCGGCGGTGAGCCACCGGGAGCCCATCCACGCCCCCTCGGCGCCCATGCCGATCGCGGCCGCGACCTGCGAGCCGCTCCCGATCCCGCCGGCGGCCAGCACGGGCGCGCGCCCGTCGAGCGCAGCGACGATCTCCGGCACCAGAACGAGGGTCGCGACCTCGCCGGTGTGGCCGCCGGCCTCCCCGCCCTGGGCGATCACGATGTCGACGCCGTTGTCCACGTGCGCGAGCGCGTGCTTCTTCGCACCGGCGAGCGCGGCGACCTTGATCCCGTTGGCGTGCGCGAGGTCCACGATGTGCTTGGGCGGGGAGCCGAGCGCGTTGGCGATGAGCACCGGGCGGTGCTTGAGCGACATCTCGACGTGCGCCTCGGCGACCGAGTGGAGCCACCCCAGGACACCGGCGTTGTGCTCGGCGTCGTCACCGAGGGGCGGCACCCCGAGGTCGTCGAGGACCCGGGAGACGAACGCCTTGTGCTCCTCGGGGATCATCGCGGCGATGTCGGTGGTGCTGCCCTCGGTGGGTACCTTGTTCGGCATGACGATGTCCACGCCGTACGGCTTCCCGTCCGTGTTCTCGTCCATCCAGGTCAGGACCTCGTCGAGCTCGGCCGCGTCGTTGTAGCGGACGCACCCGAGGACGCCCATGCCGCCGGCGCGCGTCACCGCTGCGGCGACCGCCTTGGACGGGGTGAAGGCGAAGACCGGGTACTCGATCCCGAATTCCTCCGCGAGTGGGGTACGGATGCTCACTTGCTGATCTCCTGGCTGTCGTCTGCGGGGCGGGACGCGGCGATCTCCGCGGCCCATCGGTAGTCGGGTTTGCCCGCGGGATTGCGCTTGACCGATTGCTCGACCCACAGCGCTCGCGGGCACTTGTAGCGGGCGATCTCTCGCCGCGCGTGGTCGTTCAGCTCGTCGATCGGCGGGCACTTGCCGTCACGCGTGTGGAGCACGGCGGCGACCTTGTGGCCCATCCGCTCGTCGGGGACGCCGATCACGAGCGCGTCGTACACGTCGGGGTGCGTCTTGAGGGCGGCCTCGACCTCCTCCGGGTGGACCTTCTCGCCTCCGGTGTTGATGGAGACCGATCCGCGGCCGAGCATCGTGACGGTGCCGTCCTCCTCGACCCGGGCGTCGTCACCGGGGATCGAGTAGCGCTTCCCGCCGTACGTCTTGAACGTGGCCGCCGTCTTGACCTCGTCCTTGTAGTACCCCACCGGGATGTGCCCGGTGCGCGCGACCTTGCCGATGACCTCGGAACCGGGCTGGACCTCGTTGCCCTCGGAGTCGAGGACCGTGGTCTCCCCGTCGATCTTCACGCGGGGTCCACCGGTGTGGGTCTTGCCCTTCTCCGCGAGCGCGATCCCGGAGAAGCCGGTCTCGGAGGACCCGATCGAGTCCGAGAGCATGACGTTCGGGAACGCCTCGATGAACTGGTCCTTGACCGAGGGCGAGAACAGGGCCGCGGAGGACCCTATGTAGAACAACGACGACGAGTCGTACTTCTCCGCGTCCCATGCCTCGATCAGGGGACGCGCCATGGCGTCTCCCGTGATGAACAGGAGATTGATCTTGTGCTCGGTCACGGTCCGCCAGACGGTCTCGGCGTCGAACTCCGGGATGAGCACGCTGGTGTGGCCGGCGAACAGCGCCATGAGGATCGCCCACTGGGCACCGCCGTGGATGAGCGGGGGCAGGGCGGCGCGGACCAGGACGCCACCGTCGACCGCCTTGTTCGCCAGCTCCCACTCGTCCGCGACCTTCTCACCGGTGAGGAAGTCGATGCCGCCGCCGAGGACCATGAACACGTCCTCCTGACGCCACATCACTCCCTTGGGGGAGCCCGTGGTGCCGCCGGTGTAGAGCATGTAGATGTCGTCGTTCGAGCGTTCGTCGAAGTCGCGCTCCGGCGACTGCGCCGCCAGCGCGTCGTCGTAGTGGGCGACGGAGACCCCGTCGGGCGTCTGCGGGTCAGGGGTGTCGGTGCCGTCCTCGATGACCAGGCAGTGCCGGACCCCCGGCGTGTTGGGCAGGGCCCGGGCGAGGACGTCCGAATAGCGCCGCTCGTGGAA
The DNA here is from genome assembly GCF_014145165.1 of Dietzia sp. Cai40. Taxonomy (NCBI): domain Bacteria; kingdom Bacillati; phylum Actinomycetota; class Actinomycetes; order Mycobacteriales; family Dietziaceae; genus Dietzia; species Dietzia sp. Cai40. Next base: position 2,315 of record NZ_JAALEB010000455.1, read on the forward strand.
CACCACGACGGAGTCGGAGTTGTCGAGCAGGTACTCGAGCTCGGCCGGGACGTACCGGTAGTTGACGTTGACCATCACGGCGCGGATCTTGAAGATCGCGACCATCGCCTCGACCGCCTCGATGGTGTTGCGGCTGTACACCGCCACCTTGTCGTCGGGTCCGACACCGACGGACCGGAGGTGGTGGGCGAGCCTGTTGGCCCGTTCCTCCAGTTCCCTGAAGGTGAACGACCGACCCTCCTGGACCAGGACGACCCGGTCCGGAACGCGATCGACACTATGCTCGACGAGATCTCCGATGGTGTACGCCATACACCCAAAGTAGAACGTGTTACCGTCGGCCGTGGGCGAAAGCCGTGGACCCGTGTAACTAATTTTTGGAGGCCCGATGACCCGCGTCGAGACGCCCGAGGACCAGCACCTGCTCACCGAGCGGCGTGGACACGTCCTGGTGGTGACCATGAACCGCCCCGAGGCGCGCAACGCGCTGTCCGGGCCGATGATGCGCGGCATGGAGGCGGCGTGGGATCTGGTGGACTCCGACCCGGACATCCGCGCGTGCATCCTGACCGGCGCGGGCGGGTACTTCTGCGCGGGTGCGGATCTCAAGGCGATGAACAAGGACGCGCCGGGCGACAAGTTCGCGGGTGGGGGCTGGGACCTGACCAGTCTGCCCGCGCTGCTCAAGGGGCGCCGGCTGAGCAAGCCGCTCATCGCCGCGGTCGAGGGCCCGGCGATCGCCGGCGGGACCGAGATCCTGCAGGGCACCGACATCCGGGTCGCCGGGCGCTCCGCCAGGTTCGGCGTCTCCGAGGCCCGCTGGGGCCTGTACCCCCTCGGCGGCTCCGCGGTGCGGCTCGTGCGTCAGATCCCCTACACCGTCGCGATGGAGGTCCTCATGACGGGCCGCCATCTCACCGCCGAGGAGGCGGAGCGGTTCGGGCTGATCGGCCACGTGGTCGAGGACGGCACCGCCCTGGACAAGGCCCTGGAGATCGCCGGGCTCATCGCCGCGAACGGGCCCCTCGCGGTGCAGGGGATGATCGAGACCATCCGGCGCACCGAGGGCATGCACGAGGAGGAGGCCTTCCGCGTCGACGCCGAGGTGGGCGGGCGGGTCTTCGCCTCTGCCGATGCCAAGGAGGGCCCTCGCGCGTTCGCGGAGAAGCGCAAGCCCGAGTTCCGCGGGGAGTGACCGGGCGCCCGGACCCGACTAGAGCCCCAGCCGGGTCCGGGCCTTCATCACCCCGAGGTACCCCGAGGCCAGCCTCTTCTTGCCCGCGGTGAACGGGGGCGCGAGCACCCGGGAGACGTTGACGTCGTAAGAGTGCATCGCGACGGCGCGCTCGTGGGTGAACGTCCGGAATCCGTAGTGCCCGTGGTAGCCGCCCATCCCCGAATCGCCGACCCCGCCGAAGGGGACGGCCGGGGAGGCCATCCCGATGCCGAAGTCGTTGCCGTAGATGTTTCCCGAGCGGGTGCGGTCGGCCACGGTGTCGAAGCGGCTGTTCTTCTGGCCGTACCAGTACAGGACCAGCGGGCTGGGCCGCTCGTTGATGTAGCGGACCGCCTCGTCGAGGCTCCGGTATCCGAAGACCGTGAGTACGGGCCCGAACACCTCGTCCGAGTCGATCTCCATCTCGGGCGTCACACCGGTGAGAAGGGTGGGTGCGATCTTCCGGACACCCGCGTCCGGCAACCGCTCCCCCGCCGGGGCGGCGTCGCGCCTGACGGCACCCTTGGCCACGGCGTCGTCGATCAGGCCGACGACGCGCTCGTAGTTGGACGTGTTGACGATCGCGGTGTACTCGGGGTTGCCCACGATCGCCGGCAGGGTCCTGCGCCACTCGTCCAGGACGGTGTCGCAGAACCTGTCCACCTCCGCCCGGGGGACGAAGACGTAGTCCGGGCACATGCACACCTGGCCGCCGTTGATCATGCGGGATGCCGCGATGCCCCGCGCGGCTCGGTCGAGGTCGGCGCTGGTGTCCACCACGACGGGGTTCTTGCCGCCCAGTTCGAGGGTGACCGGGGTGAGGTTGGCGGCGGCGTCCCTGGCGACGGACCTGCCGACACCAGGGGAGCCGGTGAAGAACAGGTGGTCGAAGGGCAGTCGGGAGAAGTCCGAACCGCGGCCGTGTTCGGGCCCCGCGACGGCCAACTCGTCGACGGCGAAGTACTCGGGCGCCCGACGGCAGAGCACCTCGGTCGTGTGGGCGGTGACCGACGACGGCCGGATCATGACCCGGTTGCCCGCGGCGAGCGCCGACCCGGCCGGGACGATCGTCAGATACAGGGGGAAGTTCCAGGGGCCGATGATCCCGACGACGCCCTTGGGGTCGTGGCGGACCTGCTGGGTGAACCCCACCGCGTCGAGGGCTCGGGAGACCCGCTTCGGCCTCATCCACCTGGCGAGGTGGCCGCGCTGATGATCCAGGTCCGGGATCGATGACGCGATGTCGGTGATCGTGGAGAGCGTCTCGGGTCGGCACCCGTAGTCCTCGCGGATCGCCTCGGTGAACTCGGCCGCGTTGTCCAGGACGAGGTGCTTGAGCCGCTGGATCCGATCGCGCCGTATCCCGGCCTCTGGCTGCGGGTCGGCGAGGAACGCCTGCTGCTGCCGCTCGAGGATCTGGGCGAGCGTGAGATCACGGGCGGTCGGGGTACTGGTCATGCGTCCAGGGTAGTGAGCGGCCCCGGTAGCCGGTGGGTAACCGGGCCGGCGGGCGTCCGCCCGATACGGCTCACCGGGCGTCCGCCCAGTACGGATCCTTGAGCTTGCGCTTGACCAACTTGCCGTTGGCCTGCCGGGGCAGCTCCTCCACCACGTCGATCGACCGCGGCATCTTGAACTTGGCCAGTCGGCCGGAGAGGTCGTCGAGGATCTGCGTCTTGAGCTCGTCGGACTCGACGTAACCCTCGGCCAGCTCGACCACGGCCTTGACCTCCTCGCCCCAGTCGGGGTGCGGGATGCCGAACACCGCCGCGTCGCGGACGGCGTCGTGGCGGGTCATCTCCGACTCGATCTCGGCCGGGTAGATGTTCACACCGCCGGAGATGATCATGTCGTTCTTGCGGTCGCACAGGAACAGATAGCCGTCGGAGTCCACGTAGCCGATGTCGCCCATGGTGAACAGCTCGCCGACGTAGGTCTTCGCGGTCTTCTCCGCATCCTGGTGGTATTCGAACCTGGACCCGTGCATCTGGAGGTAGACGTTGCCCGTCTCGCCGGCGGGGAGTTCGTTGCCGTCGTCGTCGAGGATCTTCAGGGTGGTGGTCTTCCACGGCCGGCCCACGCTCCCCGGCTTGCGCAGCCACTCCTCGCCCGTGATGGTGCAGCCACCGCCCTCGGTGCCGGCGTAGTACTCGGTGAGGACGGGTCCCCACCAGTCCAACATCGCCTGCTTGACGTGCTTCGGACACGGGGCGGCGCCGTGGACGATCGTCCGGAGGCTCGACACGTCGTACTTCGCGCGCACCTCCTCCGGCAGTTCGAGCAGGCGCGAGAACTGGGTCGGGACCATGTGGGACTGGGTCACCCCGTGGGCGTCGATGAGACGCAGCATCTCCTCCGGGGCCCACTTGTCCATGAGCACCACCGTCTGGCCCAGGTTGAGCGAGATGGCGACGAAGTTGAGGACGGCCGTGTGGTAGAGCGGTGAGCCGCAAATGTGCACGTTGTCCGCGCCCTGGATGCCGAAGCCGGCGAAGAAGAAATAGTTGGGAACCGTCACCTGGTCGGGAGAGGCGCCGGTCAGAGGCCTGCGCACGCCCTTGGGGCGACCGGTGGTGCCCGAGGTGTAGAGCATCGGGGCGCCGAGGGTGCGGCCCGACGGCAAGGGGTCCTCCCCCTCGGCCGGGACGGCGAGCTCGGAGAGCGGCCGGAACCCCGGTACGTCGCCGATCGCGTAGCAGCGGGCGGGGTCGAGTCCGGCCTCGGCCGCGGCGGTGGTGGCCACGTCGGCGAACCTCTCGTCGGCCACGAACACCGTCGAGCCCGAGTTCTCCAGGATGTAGGCCACCTCGGGCCCGGTCAGGTGCCAGTTGGCGGGGGCCACGTAGAGACCGATCTCGAGGGCGGCGAAGTAGACCTCGAGGAACCCGATACTGTTCGGCGCCATCAGGACGATCCCGTCCCCGGCCCCCAGCCCCAGCGCGCGCAGGCCCCGCGCGTGGCCGTGCGCCGCGTCCACGAGTTCGCCGAAGGTCACCCGGCGACCGGAGGCCTCGATCACCGCGACGCGGTCCGGCTCGGCCTCGGCGATCCGGTAGACGCTGGTCACGTACTCCCCGGTCCGGTTGTTCAGGACTCCGGTCTCGGTGGGAATGGTGGGTGTGGGTGCGCTCATGACCCCAGACTAGAACGTGTTCCTGTCAGGGGTCCAGGGATTGACTCCGAGGACTATTCTCATCCCATTTCCGCAGACCCCTCCGGGACCCGGGCGATCCGGGCCACCGACGACGACCGCACCGCGGTCATCACGGCGCTCGATTCCGCGCTGGCGAGCGGCCAGCTCGACCAGTTCGAACACTACGAGCGGGTTCGGGTGGCCACGTCCGCCCGCAACGTCGACGACCTCCGACCACTGTTCGCCGACCTCCAGGGGGTGAGGGTCCGGCTGCACGGCGACCACGGTCCGACCCGGGCGGAGCCGGACCGTCAGGGTCCGCCCTCCCCGTGGACCCCGCCGGCCACGGCGACCCGCCACCCGTGGGTCGTCCTCGCGGCGGTACTCGTGGGGGTCGCGCTGGTGACCGGGGTCGTCCTGGCGGTGTCCGCGTCGGACGACCCGGACCCCGTCGGCCGG
>NZ_JAALEB010000456.1:0-2036 GCF_014145165.1 Dietzia sp. Cai40
GGACGCCTGACCTCCGGACACCTCGCCCTCCTCGGTCCTGGTACCGGCCCGGAGGTCAGGCACGCAGTCCTGGCACCGAGCCGGAATTCAGGCGCGGTGCGGCCCCGGCGCGGACCCTGATCCGGCGGACCGAGCGGCCGCGATGCCCGACGCCCACCCGGGGGCCAGGCCGTGGTCCGGCGGACCCAACGCCGCCGCGTCGATCCCGGACGTCTGGAGCAGCCAGGACACCAGCGAGTTCGAGTTCCACATCTCGCCCGTGCCCGTCGCATCGCGTCCCCACGTGTGCAGCGGGACCTCGGCCACACGCCTCAGCAACCCGTCCGCCTCAGGAGCACCGAGCGGTAACACGGTCGGGGGCGCGGGCGCCCACGCGCGATCGGGGATCTCGCCCCCGGGCAGGCAGCGGACCTCGTAGCGGAACAGGCGCGACCGCCCCAGCCAGCGCAGACCCACCGGGCCGGTCGCCACGACCCCGCTCGATCCGCTGAGCGGCCCCCAGGCCGGCGCCATCTCGACGACATGAGGGCCGCGCTCGGTGAAGACCTCCAGCGCGGCGTGGAACAGCGGCCGTCCGGGGCGGTGTTCGCGACGCGCGTGATACGACTCCCACCAGCGGCTCGTATGGATCGCGACGTGCCCACCGGCACCGACCGGCAGCCACCACAACTCCACCCCCGTGTCGCTCACACGGCCTCCCGCACAGCCCGCGCCGCGCTCAGGGACACCGGGAGATGCCCCAGGGCGAGTACGACGGCAGCCGCCGCGATCCACGGACTGCTCAGCCAGCCCGCGGCGGTGAGGAACACCATCACCGGCAGGATCGCCATCGGGGCGGGCACGCGGCGCCACCAGTACAGGGACTCGGCGTGGCGACCCGTCGCCAGATACCGGGCCCACAGGGCGTAGTAGGCGGCCAGCGCGGAGATCGCGGGAACACCCCACCACCAGACGATCGTGCCCGAGGCGCCCACCGCCGGAACCACCAGGCACAGGACCTGGCCGGCGCGCTCGGTCCAGCGCACCGGGCCGGGCACCGACGACCGCGGAAGCGGCTCCCGAGGGGGGAAACGCGCCAACAGGAGAGACGGGGCGAGCACCGCGAGGCTGAGGATCAGGCCTTCCGGGTGGAACTCCACGAGGAGATGCTAGCGCCGCGCCCCGACACATATCGGCGGTCATGGCGTCGTCCGGGCCGCCGACGTGGTGGTCAGGTCAGGTGGTCGTACTCGCCGTCGACCCACCTGGCGTACCGCTCGGCCGAGCGTTGGACGGCGGCGCCGGCGTCGCGGGGGACGCAGCCGCCGAAGTTCGCGTAGATCCGGTCGACGTGGTAGCGCGAGACGTGCTCGGCGATGCGCCGGACCACCGCGCCGGACAGGGGCATCCAGTTGGGGAACGAACGCATGAACGTGACCCAGCGCGGATCGGCGACGGTGCCGATGGTGTCGCCCGTGAACAGCACCCCCCGGCCGTCGCGCGCGGTCCAGTGGACCACCGCGCTGCCGGGGAAGTGGCCGCCGGGCTGTGAGGCCCGGACCCCCGGCAGGATCTCGATCTCCTCACCCGGGTGGCCGCCGCCCCACACCACGGTGTTGCGGGGCCGCAGACCGAGCCAGTGCTCGTCCGGTGCGGAGACGTAGACCGGGGCGTCGTCGAAGGCGGCCGACCACAGTGACTGGACCCCGTACATGTGCGGGTGGGAGGCGATGAGGGCGGAGATGCCACCCCATCCGCGCACCGCCGCGACGGCCTCCTCGCTGATGTGGTTCGGCGCCTCGACCATCACGTTCCCGTGGTCGGTGCGGATGAGCGCCGGCTTCTGCCCGATCCCGGGACAGTCCCGGTGGACCAGGTTGATCACGTCCGCCTCGCGCTCCATGAACTCGATGCGCGCGCCGCGCGCGGCCGACGCCTCGGGGTCGGTCCACCGCTGGCCGCCGGCGGGGACGAACTGGCGCTCATCGGCGCAGATCGGGCACACGTCGGGCACCGGCTCGGCCCGCTCGACCCCGCAGGTGGCGCACTGGGTCACC
>NZ_JAALEB010000457.1:0-1128 GCF_014145165.1 Dietzia sp. Cai40
CGGGAAGGACTCCACGAACTCCACGGCGCGGGGGCGTTTGAAGTTGGCCAGGTGCTCGCGGCAGAACCCGAGGACGTCCTCCTCGGTGAGCGACGAGCCCTCGCGGCGCACCACGAAGGCCTTGCCGACCTCGCCCATCCGGTCGTCCGGGACGCCGATGACGGCGGTCTCGACCACTCCGTCCAGGCGCGCGAGCGTCTGTTCGACCTCGGCGGGGTACACGTTGAACCCGCCCGTGATGTACATGTCCTTGAGCCGGTCGGTGATCCGGAGGTTGCCGCGGGAGTCGATCTCGCCCACGTCGCCGGTGTGGAGCCAGCCGTCGGGGTCGATGGCCTCCGCGGTGTTCTCCGGGTCGTCGAGATACCCCTGCATCACCATTTCGCCGCGGGTGAGGATCTCGCCGGAGTCCCCGATCCGGATCTCCATGCCGGGGTAGGCCCGCCCGCACGTGGTGGCGACGGTGACGTCGTCGTCGTCCGCCGTGGTGGTGGTGATGAAGCCCATCGTCTCGGTCTGCCCGTAGGCGGTGAGGACGGTCTCCAGCCCCAGGTCGGACTGCATCCGCTCGACCAGGACCACCGGGACGACCGACGCGCCGGTCACGGCCAGGCGCAGGGAGGACAGATCGAATCCCGCCCGGTCCGGCGCGTCCAGGATCGTCTGGAAGATCGTGGGGGCGCCGGGCAGGACGGTGGCGCCCTCGTCCTGCACGAGGCGCATGGTCTCGGTGGGGGAGTACACGGCCAGCGGGATGACGGTCGAACCGAAGAGAGTGCAGACCAGGAACCCGGCCTTGTAGCCGAAGCTGTGGAAGAACGGGTTGACGATGAGGTAGCGGTCGCGCTCGGTGAGTCCGCCGTTCGACCCCCAGGCGCGCGCACCGGCGACGGTCTGGCGGTGCAGCGCCACCACGCCCTTGCTCTTGCCGGTGGTGCCGGAGGTGAACAGGATGTCGGCCACGTCGTCGCCCGTCACCGAGTCGGCGCGGGCGTCGGCCTCCGCGAGCGCGGAGTCGGTGGCCTCCGCCTGCAGGTCGGTGAAGTCGACGACGGCGAGGTCGGCGGTCGCGGTGTCACCGCCGTCGAGGGGGACTCGCACGAGCGTCCGCAGCCGCGTGGCGCCGGC
>NZ_JAALEB010000458.1:0-1978 GCF_014145165.1 Dietzia sp. Cai40
TCCGGCGTCGCGGTGCGTGCCGTACCAGTCGTCGGCTCCGGCGACGGGCGCGGACATGCCCTGCTGGGCGGCGGCCGCGCGCTCGGCCTGACCCCACCTGGGCAGAGGCTCCGGCGAGGGCTTGCCCTCGACGCGCCCCGGGGTGGCGACCCCGGTCTCGAGGAACTCCATCACCACCGCGTCGACGGCAGCGTTCCCTGTGCGGAAGGTGCCGTGCTCGCCGCCGCCGACGACGACCAGCGTCCCGTCGAGCGTCTCGACGACCCTGTGGGCACCGGCGATCGGGGTGACGGCGTCCTTCTCCGAGTGCAGGACGAGCGGCTTCTGGTCGAGGGCGTCGCCGTTCGGCTGGATGGTGCGTGCGACCGGCGCCCAGCCCACACAGTCGTCACCGGCGGCCTCGGCCGCGGCGCGGGTGGTGAGCTTGTTTCCGCCCGTGTAGCGGTCCGCCTTGGCAGCCATGACGCCGAGCTCGCTCGGCGGCGAGGCGGTCTCGTTGCACGTGATGATCGCGTTCATCTCGATGTCGGTGCGGAAGACCGGCGAGCGGCTCTCCTGAGCGGCGACGATCCGGGCGGCCGTCGGGTAGTCGACCCGGGCGATGTTGCCGCCGTCGTTGTAGTACTTGAGCATGTGCGCCAGCATCGGCCACGCCTGCTCGGAGTAGGTCGCGCCCACCGTGGCGTCGTACAACCCGGTGGTGGCGTTGTTGGTCAGACCCTGCAGCGCGACGGCGCGACCGAGACCCTCGACGCGGGCGAGGGCGGGCGCGGTGCCGTTGATGGTGTCCAGCGCGGGCCGCTCGAGCGGGGTGCCCCGCAGCTCGACGGGCAGGTCGCGGGTCTCGGCCGGCGGCGGGGTGAGGTTGGCGGGTCCCCCCACCTCCTGGTCGGTGACCCACTTCCAGGAGTGGAACACCTTGCGCGGGGTGTCGCCGAGGCCGTAGTAGTCGTCGCGCTCGGCGATCCACGTGAAGATGTCGTTCAGTCGTCGCTCCTGGGCGAGCGCGCCCTGTTCGGCCTGGGTGGACCACCGCCAGTCGGGGTGCGTGTTGGAGTCCAGCACCATGCGGCCGGTGTGCTCGGGGAACAGGGTCGCGAAGTCGGTGCCGATCGCGGTGCCGTAGGACACGCCCACGTAATCGATCTCGGCGAGCCCGAGCGATTCGCGGACGGCGTTCATGTCGCGGGCCGCGTTCTCGGTGGTGAACGAGGCCATGTAGGCCGGATCGGTCCCGAAGCAGGCGTCGTGCAGCGCGTTGGCGGTGGTGGGGCCGACGAAGGCGACGTCACAGGTCATCGGGTTGGAGCCGTAGAGGCCACGCGGCTGGACGGCCACGAGGTCGTGGTTCTCGTACAGGCCGGCGGGCGCGGTGCCGTCGAAGGCCGGGCTCCAGAAGTTGAGGGCGTAGTTGCCGGGGCCGCCGGGATTGCCGAAGACGGCCGACCGGGCCTGCCCGGAGGACGCCTTGATGCGGGTCAGCGCGACCTCGGTCCGGGCGCCGTCGGGCTGGCTGTAGTCGACGGGGACCTCGACGGTCCCGCACTCGAGACCGGCCGGCACGTATTCGGCCTCGATCCCGAGCATCTCGGTACAGTCCTGCCACTTGACCGGGGCGGCGGCGGCCACTCCGGTACCAAGAAGTGCGATCGCCCCAACGACCGCGGTGGTGCCAACGAAAGTGCTAGACGGCTGCACCGATCCCCGATTCCATGTTCTGTAGATGACTGCCAGACGAATCGGACGCCGCGACCGCTCAAGTTCACGAGCGTCACAAGCGTCCGAACCGCTCCAAATGTAGCCTGTGGCGGGTGCCACGCCGCACCAACTGGCACCGACTCAGGGAACCGTCATCCGATCGTTACCGCGTGCGGGGTCGGTGCCGAAAAGGTGCAGGCAGAAGTGGATATATCACTGTTCATGCCGGCTGCCGCGGGTCAGCAACGCGAGCGTGGTGGCGACCATCGCGACCCCGGCC